>NZ_BAAFGR010000209.1:0-11349 GCF_041154655.1 Nocardia sp. JMUB6875 | reverse complement strand
CGTTCGCCGCTCGTGTACCCCGAAGGGCCTTACCGCTCGACTTGCATGTGTTAAGCACGCCGCCAGCGTTCGTCCTGAGCCAGGATCAAACTCTCCGTTGAAGACTCTCGACTTTGCTCTTGCGAGCTAATCGGAAGAATTAACCAGAGTCCGAAAACCTTGGCAGATTAAACGCCAGCTCGGAAATTAAGCTGACTTAAATGTCCGACCCTCACACGGGGGGTGAGGAATCGGAACCAAATAAAATATTTGGCACTGACATTCATCGACACACTATTGAGTTCTCAAAGAACACACGCACAAGCCATCTATCCAAGTTGATCGGATGTCCAGCGAGGCAACTTTTCCAGCCTAGCGGCCCTACCCAACAGAGTCAAGGCCCAAACCTAGTTTGGAGTGTTCGTGTCCGGCGCCTTCGTCCAACCTCGTTTCCGCTTCCGAATCCCTGCTCTGAGCTGGGCGTTTCGGTCCCGGTCGGTGTCCGTGTCGCTCTGACCTGGACTAAGTTACGCGGCGGATAACGCGAGGTCAAATCCGCTGGTCGCCAAGGTGTTTGCGCTGGTCAGCCGATTGCAAACTGGGCGGTTGGGCGACCTGGGCCACCCCTCTGTGACCCAGGTCATTTCGATCTTGTTTCCGAATCAGTTGCGCCGCAGATCAGTTCGCGGCGGCGCGGATCAGCTGGCCGCGCGGCGTGCGCCGGCGAAGTTCTTCTTGCCGCGACGCAGCACCAGCCACTGTCCGTGCAGGAAGTCGGACTCCGAGGGAGTCCACTCCACGTCGGACACCTTCACGTTGTTCACCGATGCGCCACCCTCGTTGACCGCACGCCGCGCGGCGCCCTTGCTCTCGCAGAGCCCGGACTCGACCAGCAGGTCGACGATGGTCGACGCCGTGGTCGCCTCGGCGACCTTGCCGTCGACCGCGGCCTCGGTCAGCGCCGACGCCAGCGTCGATTCGTTCAGCTCGCGGAGTTCACCGCGACCGAACAGGGCCTGGCTGGCCAGCTGCACCGAGCGGGTGTGCTCCTCGCCGTGCACGAGCGTCGTCATCTCCGCGGCCAAGCGCTTCTGCGCCTCGCGGGCGTGCGGGCGCTCGGCGGTCGCCTTCTCCAGCTCGTCGAGTTCCTCGCGCGAGAGGAAGGTGAACCAGCGCAGGTAGCGGACCACATCCGCGTCGGCGGTGTTCACGAAGTACTGGTACCAGGCGTAGGGGCTGGTCATCTCCGGGTCCAGCCAGAGGCTGCCGCCGCCGGTGGACTTGCCGAACTTCTTGCCGTCGGCCGAGGTCACCAGCGGAACGGTCAGCGCGTGCACGTGCTCGCCGTCGACGCGGCGGTTGAGCTCCACGCCCGCGATGATGTTGCCCCACTGATCCGAGCCGCCGACCTGCAGCGTGCAGCCGTATTCGCGGCGCAGCTGCAGGAAGTCGTTGGCCTGCAACAGCATGTAGCTGAATTCGGTGTAGGACATGCCGTCCGACTCGAGGCGACGCTTGACGGTGTCGCGGGCCAGCATGACGTTCACCGAGAAGTGCTTGCCGATATCGCGCAGGAACGAGACCGTGCTCAGCGGTCCGGTCCAGTCCATGTTGTTGGCGATGATCGCCGCGTTCGGGGCGTCACCCAGATCGACGAAGCGCTCCAGCTGGGAGCGGATGCGCCCGGCCCATTCGGCCACGGTGTCGGTGGAGTTCATGGTGCGCTCGCCGACGTCGCGGGGATCGCCGATGAGTCCGGTCGCGCCACCGGCCAGCACGATCGGGCGATGGCCCGCGCGCTGGAAGCGCTTGAGCGCCAGCAGGGGAACCAGGTGTCCGGCGTGCAGGGAGGCCGCGGTCGGGTCGAAACCGGCATAGAGGGTGATCGGGCCCTTGGCCGCGGACGCGCGCAGGGCGTCCAGGTCGGTGGACTGCGCGATCAGTCCGCGCCAGGTCAGTTCATCAATGATGTCGCCGCTCACGGATCCCTATCTTTCCGCACGTGAATATCGAGGTTGCAGAGGGTGTGGAGCGTCGTGTCCGACATGAAGACGCTGGGGGCGGATCGGCACAAGCCCTGGCCGATCCCCTCCTCAGCGAGACGAACCGCAATAGACGCCCGTAAGCCCGTCGCCGAGTGTGATCGGCGACGGGCTGGAGGTCGAGCGATTTTCGAAGCTCACTTCACCAGGTTGGTGAAGGTGGAGAAGGAGGCGCGGCGCTGGTAGGCGATCCAGGCGAAGACGCCGACCAGGATCAGCGGGAAGGTGGACATGGCCGGGGCGCCGAGGATGAAGGCCTGGGTGGCGGCGGCGCAGACCATGGTGATGGACAGGCCTGCGGCGGCCGGACCGCTCAGGCGGCGGACCATGAGGCCGATGCCGCCGGCGACCTCGACCAGGCCGGTGAAGTACATGAACCAGTCACCGAAGCCGATCTGGTGGAAGACGCGGACGGCGTCGGCCTGGCCCATGAACTTCGGCAGGCCCGAGGCGAAGATGAAGAAGAGGCCGAGCACGATCTGCAGGGTCCACAGCACGCGGTTGCGGATCTTGCCGGGGGTGGCGGTGGTGGTGGCGACGGTCTGGGTGGCGGCGATGGTGGTCATTTCGAATGTCCTTCTGGGGCTTGTCGGTTCGGTGTCGAACTCGCTTGCTCCATAGGACGGGGGCCGTCGCGGAAACTCATCGCTGCCGCGAAGAAATTTTCCGGCTAGCCGTCGAAGGCGGCTTTGAGGCTGGTCAGGTGGATGCGGCTGGCCGTGGCGGCGGCCTCGGGGTCGCGGGCGCGGATGGCGGTGTAGAGGTCCTCGTGCGCGTCGTGGTCGGCGGCCGGCAGGCGCATGGGGCGGATGCGCAGCATGTCGATCATGGCGTGGCGCGAGCGCGGGACGAAGGCGTTGAACAGTTCCAAGAGGATGTCGTTGTGTGCCGCGGCCACGATGGTGCGGTGGAAGGCGGTGTCGGCGTCGACGAGAGCCTCGATGGAATCACCGCTTTCGGCGCGCGCAGCCAGGGCGCGCAGCATGGCGCGCAGGTCGGCGGGGGTGCGGCGGCGGGCGGCCAGGGCCGCACCCTCGGCCTCGATGGCGATGCGGGCCTCGATGACGGTGACGATATCGCTGCGGCGCAGCACGGTGTCCCAGTCCTCGGCGACATCCAGGGCGGTGACGAAAACGCCCGCGCCCTGGCGGCTTTCGAGGACGCCCTTGCCCGCGAGTTCACGGATGGCCTCGCGCAGGGTGGAGCGGCCGACCCCGAGCTGGGCGGCGAGGGTGGTCTCCCCGGGCAGCCGGTGGCCGAGCTGCCATTCCCCCGCGCGGACCCGCTCGAGTAGCACCTCGGCCGCCTGGGCGGCGAGCGGATGCCTCTGTACCTGCGCCAATTTCGCTCCGGCCTCTCTACTTGTCTGAGGAGTGAATCTCTTCTAGTCTAGTCCACATGCTTACGGGTGCCCTGCTTCTCCTTCGCCGCCGCGGCGGGGTCTGACCAGACCGGCACCCCGCTAGCGGGTCGCTGTGCTGCGCCGGTCATCTTCTTCCGACGCGAAAGCGAAGTGCCGTGAGCATCTCTCAGAACTGGAATCGTCAGCAGCCGTCCGTCATGCCGTCGCATCGGTATCGCGATGTGTACCAACGGGTTTCGGTGCCGCTGACCGAACGTTCATGGCCGACCAACCGGATCACCACCGCGCCGCTGTGGGTGCCCGTCGATCTGCGGGACGGCAATCAGGCCCTGGCCGAGCCGATGGATCCCGAACGCAAGCGCCGCTTCTTCGAAATGCTGGTGGCCATGGGCTACAAGGAGATCGAGGTCGGCTACCCCAGCGCGTCGCAGACCGACTTCGACTTCGTGCGGCTGATCGGGTCGGAGCGACTGGCTCCCGCGGATGTCACCATCGTCGTCTTCACCCCCGCCCGCCGGGATCTGATCGAGCGGACGGTGGAATCCATTCGCGGCATTCCCAACAACGTCGTCATCCATATGTACACCGCGACCGCGCCGACCTGGCGAAACGTGGTGCTGGGCAAGACCCGTGACGAACTGGCCGAGCTGATCACCGCCGGCGGCCGGGACGTGCTGGAGCTGGCCGGGGACATGCCGAACGTGCGATTCCAGTTCTCGCCCGAGGTTTTCATGCTGACCGAGCCCGACTATGTGCTGGACATCTGCGATCGGATGACGACGCTGTGGGATGCCACGCCCGAGCGGCCGGTGATCCTGAACCTGCCCGCGACCGTCGAGGTGGCGACGCCGAATGTGTACGCGGACCAAATCGAATATATGCACCGCAACCTGGCGCGGCGCGACAGCGTGATCCTGTCGGTGCACCCGCACAATGACCGCGGCACCGGCGTCGCCTGCGCGGAGTTGGCGGTGCTGGCCGGGGCGCAGCGGGTCGAGGGGTGCGTGTTCGGCAATGGCGAGCGCACCGGGAATGTGGACCTGGCGACGCTGGCATTGAATCTGCATGCGCAGGGCGTGGATCCGATGATCGATTTCTCCGATATCGACGAGGTGCGGCGCACGGTCGAGTACTGCACGCGGCTGCCGATCCACGACCGGCACCCGTACGCGGGCGATCTGGTCTACACCGCCTACTCGGGCACGCATCAGGACGCGATCAAGAAGGGGTTCGCCGAGCACCGCGAGCGGGCCGCGCGGCTGGGTTTGGATGAGCGTGAAATCCCTTGGGAGGTACCGTATCTGCCGATCGATCCGGCCGATGTCGGACGCTCCTACGATGCGGTCATCCGGGTGAATTCCCAGTCCGGCAAGGGCGGGATCGCCTATCTGTTGCAGACGGAGTACGGCCTGGACCTGCCGCGGCGGCTGCAGATCGATTTCGCCCGGCACGTGCAGCGGCACACCGACACCACCGGAACCGAGGTGTCGGCGCGCACGCTGTGGGAGCTGTTCACCGAGACCTACACGGCAGCCGGAATGGACACGCCTCCCGGCGACCCGGTCGTCGCCGCCGCAGCGACATGTGAGGAGGCCGTGAAGGTCTGTGCGCAGCAGGGATTTCCGATCGAGGTGCTGTCACTGACGCACCAGACCGTGAACCACCCCGAGACCGCTCCCGCAGTCGCCTACCTGGAATACCGCGGCTGCAACGGCACAGCCTGGGCTTTCGGCACGGGCGAATCCGCCGCGCGCGCGGCGATCGACGCGGTGGCCGCCGCCGCAGCTGCCGGGGCGGCCGCCCTGGCACCCGTACGGTAGCCGAAACCAGCTGCGCACCCGCCTGGATGGCCCGTTCCGGTTCCGCGAGGAATCCGGGCGCGGCCGCGGGCGGGAGCCGTGCCGCTCAGGGGCCGACGCCGCCCGCCGCGCCGCCGAGATCGGGGCCGAGGCGGCGTTCGAGTTCGGCGACCCGGGCCTCCAGGGTTGAAATGCGTTGGTAGAGGTCCGATTCGGTGGGCGGTTCCGGATCGCGGCCGGGCGCGTTGCCGAGTTCGGCGATCCGTTTGCGCACGGCGGCCGGTTCGGCGCCCAGGCTGATGAGGATCTGGGGTGCGATGCCCTCGCCCTCCGCCACCAGCGCGAGCAGGATGTGCTCGGGCCCGATGTAGTTGTGCCGCAACCGCATTGCCTCGCGTAGCGACATCTCCAGCACCTTCTTCGAGCGCGGGGTGAAGGGGATGTGGCCGCTGGGCTCGTGTTTGTCGTGTTCGCCGACGGCCTGCCGGATGCGTTCGCGCACGCCGGAGACGTCGAGACCCAGATCGCCGAGGGCGCGGGCGGCCACCGGGTCGTCGCCGACGAAGACGCCGAGCAGCAGGTGTTCGGTGCCGATCCAGTCGTGCCCGAGCAGGCGGGCCTCCTCCTGGGCGAGCACGATGGCGCGGCGGGCGGTGTCGGTGAACCGTTCGAACATGGGCTTTTCCACCTAAGGTGAGCTGTCGATCAGTCCACCGTAGCCCTCCCTCAGGCGGAACGGTCCAGCTTGGGCGCGCGGGGGCTGCGGCGGTAGGCGGAGACGGCCGGCGAGTCCGGGAGCCAGAGTCGCCAGGGGCGGTCGGCGGCGAGGCTGACGCCGACGCGGGGTCCGGCGGAAACGGCTGCGATATCGGTGATTTCGGGGGCGAGTTCGAGGCGGATGGGCGCGTTCGCGTCGAACAGCCGAGTTCCGTAGTCGTCCAGCGTGATTCCGAGGGCGCTGCCGACATTGCCGGGGCCGCGGGCCAGGTCGGCGTCGGATTTCGCGGCGGGGCGGCGGGCACGGGCGGCGTCGAGACCCTCGATGATCTCCCCTGCCCGGATCAGCACCGCGCTGGCGATGCCGTCGGGGCCGGTGGTGACGTTCACGCAGGTGTGCATGCCGTAGCTGAAGTACACGTACAGCACGCCGGGCGGCCCGAACATGACCGCGTTGCGCGGAGTCGGCCCGCGATGGGAGTGCGCGGCCGGGTCGGGCCAGGGTCCGGCCGGATCGCCGCCGTACGCCTCGACCTCGGTGATCCGCAGGGCGACCGGACCGGATCGCAGGGTGGCCCCGAGCAGTCGCCGGGCGGCGCGCAGCGGTTCGACGGCAAGTTCTTCGGCACCCACGGCGATCCATTGTTCCGGAACGCCCTCCCGGCGGCATCGGCGGGAGGGCGCCCGCACCTAGTGAGCTAGAGCCATTCCGAGACGCCGCCGTGGCCCGAGCAGGTGCCCTTGCGGTGCTGACTGAAGCTGTAGGTGCCGTCCTTGCAGTGCGCGGTGGCGCCGTCGGGAACGGTGGCGGACTGTTCCGGGCGCTGCACGCAGGCGCCGTCGGAGTTCTGGTATTCGCTTGCGCCGCAAGCGGTGTGGAGCACCGGGACGGCGGACGCGGGTCCGGCGAGCGCGGTGCTCGCGCCGATGAAGGCCGCGGCGGCCCAGGGCAGGATATGTCGCGCCACCCGGCGCGTTGTCTGGCCGATCACTTCGAAATCCCTTGCCGAAAAACGATGTTGAAACGGAAGGCGGATTCCCCCCCCGACGAGCGCTGAATAGTACGGGAGGACTATCGCCGAATCGCCGCGTTCGTTAGTCGCCGACCTATTCACCGGCCGATTCAGCACCGGCCGATTCGACATCGGTCGGCAGCTGGATTCCAGCGACCTTGTCCGGATTGACCTGGAAGCGAATGTTTTCGATGCGTCCATCGCGAATGTCGTAGGTGAGCGCGCCCACCCGGTAGTCGCCGATGACCGCGAGGACGCTGAGCTCGCCGTTGATATACGCGGCTTCGAGCCGGATGCCCGCGCTGGTCGGCTTGGCCATCGCGCCGAGCATCCAGCGCGCCACGTGATCGGGTCCGTACAGCGGCCGCCGGGCCGCGGTGACCTTGCCGCCGCCGTCGTTCCACAGCGTCACCTCGGGGGCGAGCAGTTCCATGAGCGCGTTGACGTCTCCGCCCTGGGCGGCGGCCATGAACTTCTCGGTGATCTCCGAGCGGACCGCCTGGTCGGTGTCGAAACGCGGGCGGCGCGAATGCACATGGGAGCGGGCGCGGTGGGAGATCTGGCGGACGGTCGCCTCGGGCTTGTCGAGGAAGCCGCCGATCTCGGCGTGCGAGTAGCCGAAGACCTCGCGCAGCACGAACACGGCGCGTTCGACCGGGTTCAGGGTTTCGAGGACGACCAGCATGGCGGTCGACACGGTGTCGGCCATCTCGGTCTCCTCTGCGGCGTCGGTCGTGGTGGTGAGCAGGGGTTCGGGCAGCCAGGGCCCGACATAGGTCTCGCGGGTGGCGCGCGCGGAGGTGAGGCGGTTGAGCGCCAGGTTGGTGACGGTGCGGACCAGGTAGGACTTGGGGTGGGTGACCGAATCCCGGTCCACCTCATGCCATTTGATCCAGGCGTCCTGCAGGATGTCCTCGGCGTCGGTGACGGTGCCGAGCATCTGGTACGCGGTGCCGAAGAGCAGTCTGCGGTGGGCGACGAAGGGGTCGATGGTGTCGTCGCGCCGATCGGCGAGCGTGGGGTCGTGGTCCTGCATGGGACTCATACCTACCGGTTGATTTGGACTGTTTCCAGCCGAACACCGGGATAGCCGTGGGGTATCCCGGTATCCGTCGACCGCGTCATGCGATCTCGCGGGTGGCGCGGCCGCCGTTCGACAGCTGGGCCTGCATGGTCATGTGCTTGCTCATCTTGAAGGTGGGGACCGGGCTGCCGCTCACCATCGCCTTGTACGCGCAGGCCGCCTTGCCCTTCAGGTACCAGCGGTTCGGGGTGTCGTCGGCATTGGTGAACTGGATGACGGCGTCGCGGCGGCCCAGGCTGACCGGCTGGTGGAAGTAGCCGATCCGGAAGGGCTTCACCGTCTTTCCGCGCAGCTGCTCGGCCAGAGTGTCGGCGGCGTAGGCGGCGCTGGCCATGCCGGTCTGGCAGGTGCCGTGCACCTGGCCCCACGCCATGCGGATCGCGGCGGCGTCGCCGATGGCGTGGATCTCGGGGTGCGAGACCGAGCGCAGGGTCGGGTCGGTGACGATGAGACCGCGCTCGTCGACGGCGATTCCGGCCTGGGCGGCCAGGGGTGCGACCTTGACACCGGTGGTCCACAGGGTCAGATCCGAGGCGACGAATTCGCCGCTGTCGAGGCGGACGGCGTCGGGCAGCACCTTGGTGACCTTCACGCCGATCTTGCGGACGATGCGCAGCCGGTCGAGGGCGCGCTCGAGGTGGGCGCGGGCCTTGTCGCCCATCATGGCGCCGGGCTGCTGCGCGCTGATCAGGGTGACGGTCAGGCCCGGGTGCGATTCGGCGATCTCGGTGGCGGCCTCGATACCGGTCAGTCCGCCGCCGACTACGGTGACAGTGCCCGCGGCGGCGGCGATTTCGGTGAGCCGCTGCCCGAAGCGGTGCGCCAGGCGGGGATCGTTGAGGGTCCAGGCGTGCTGGTCGGCGCCGGGGACGATCGAGGTGTCGGTGGCGCTGCCGAGCGCGTAGATCAGGTTGTCGTAGGCCAGCTCGGTGGCGTCGTCGAGGGTGACGACGCGGGC
The DNA here is from genome assembly GCF_041154655.1 of Nocardia sp. JMUB6875. Lineage (NCBI taxonomy): Bacteria > Bacillati > Actinomycetota > Actinomycetes > Mycobacteriales > Nocardiaceae > Nocardia > Nocardia sp. JMUB6875. The sequence goes on along the minus strand of NZ_BAAFGR010000209.1, from coordinate 2,394 downwards.
CTCGGTGTCGATGGCGATGGCGGCGGCGCGGTGGAAGACCACACCCGAGCCGTCGAGGATGGCGGGGATGCTGTGGTTCTTCAGCTCCTGCCCGGCGGCGACCTGGTGCATGCGCAGCCGCTCGGTGAAGCGCTCCGAGGGGTTCACCAGTGTGATCCGGACGTCCATCTTGCGGGTGCGGCGGGCCAGCCGGATGGCGGCCAGCATGCCGGTGTAGCCGGCGCCGAGGACGACGATTTCGCGGGTGTTGTTGGTGGCGTTCATTTTCGGCTCCTGGGGCGTGTTCCTGCTGGGTCGGGCATGAGACAGGGCAGCCCCGCGGAACGTGACAACCCGTTGGTGTGAGCTGGGTCACGACGGAACATTCGGGCTCGGCAGGCGGTTGGCATCAGGGTGGCCGGACCCCTCCGGCCTGCGGAAACAGCGTCGGAGTGAGGTGTGATGGCCGTACAGGTCGAGATCTGGACCGATATCAACTGCCCGTTCTGCTACTTGGGCAAGCGGCGTTTCGAGGAGGCGCTCGAGGCGTTCCCGCACCGCGATGACGTGACGGTGGTGCACCGGTCCTTCGAACTGGACCCGACGCTGCCGCGCGATCACAGCGACGCGGTGGTGCCGTATATCGCCGAGAAGTACGGGATCAGCGAGGCGCAGGCCGCGGCCAATGAGCGCGGCATCGGGGCGCAGGCCGAGGCGATGGGGTTGAGCTATGTGACCGAGGGGCGCGACTTCGGGAGCAGCTTCGATATGCATCGGCTGCTGCATTTCGCGCTGGAGCAGGGGCGGCAGGAGCAGTTGCTGGACGCGTTGTACGCGGCCAACTTCGGTGAGCAGCGGGCGTTGTTCGGGGATACCGAGCGGCTGGTGGAGGTGGCGGTGTCGGCCGGATTCGACGAGCAGGCCGTGCGGGCCGTGCTCGATGATCCCGACGCCTACGCCGACGCGGTGCGCGCCGACGAGGCCGAGGCCGCGCGGCTCGGGGCGCGCGGGGTGCCGTTCTTCGTGCTGGATCGCAAGTACGGGGTGTCGGGGGCGCAGCCGCCGGAGGTGTTCGCGCAGGCGCTGGAGCAGGCTTGGGCCGATCATGCGCCGAAGTTGGAGATCGTCGCGGACGCCGAAGTGTGCGGGCCCGACGGATGCGCTGTGCCGCAGCGGGATTGATCGCGCGGACCCGCCGCCGGACGGTCGGCGGCGGGGTTACTGGTTCCGGGTGATCCTGCGGCCGAGCGCCGAGGTCTCCGGGTGCACGTACGAGCTGTCCTCACCGGCGCGGATGCGGACCAGGTCGTCGGCGATGACGAAGCCGTAGGCGACCACGATCAGCACCACCAGCTGCCCCCAGGCCACCCAGACGACTCCTATGGGCGCGGTGGCCAGCACGCAGGCCGCGCCGATCAGCCGCCACCACGGGCGGGGCAGGCCCAGCACCAGGCGAAAGGCGCACTGGCCCAGGAAGAACAGGGCCACGCCGCCCGAAAGCGCCAGCGCCGCGGCCTTGCTCGCGGGCTGGTTGTCGTGGGCGATGACCATGGAGATGCCGGCGGCGGTGAGAATGATGCCGAGCACCACGATATACAGCGAATACCCGTAGGCCAGCACGGCGGGCCGGACGCGACGGCCGACCGGCAACGCGGCCAGTGACTGTTCGCCGCGCTCGTCGTCGAAGCCGAAGTAGGCCCACCACAGCACATATCCGAGGGTGAGGCCGAGCGCGACGCTGGCGATCAGGCCGACGGTCAATTCCTCGCCGGTGAGGTTCGCGCCGATGGCGACCACGGATTCGCCGAGCGCGATAATGATCACCAGGCCGTTGCGTTCGCAGAAATGGCTGGCGCGCACCACGAATCCCTCGGATGGGATCAGGTACGGGGTGACGATCTCCAGAATGATCGCGAGCGTCCACAGGATGCCGCGCGGCGCGCCCTCGGCAATGCCGCCCGCCAGCACCAGTCCCGCGGAGATGGCGTTCAACGGTCCGAGCCGCAGCGCCGCGCTCCGAGCCCCGTCGCCGCCCGCGGACACGAACATGATCGTGTGAATCGTGCTCACCACGATGTAGCCGAGCCCGAACACCAGCCCGGTGCCCTCGAACGCGTGCGGGATCGAGATGGCGATGATGAAGAACCCGAACATACCCAGCAGCAGAAACGTCCGCCGCGACGAACTGTTCGGCGCCACCTCGTTGGTGAGGAACACATACCCGCTGTACATCCACCAGATGTTGGCGAACATCAACGCCACCTCCCCCAGCTCCTGCCAGCCCGGGTGATGGGTGAAAACATGCGTCAACTGCGTAATGGTGAAGACGAACACAAGGTCGAAGAACAGTTCCAGGGTCGAAGCCCGAACCTGCCCACCCTCCGCCTCGATCTCCCCCGCCAACCCGGACATATC
>NZ_BAAFGR010000208.1:0-11409 GCF_041154655.1 Nocardia sp. JMUB6875 | reverse complement strand
GGTGCGGGGGAGGCTGGGCGGTGGGGTCCCACCATCTGTCCCCTCCCCACGGCGACGTAGGTGGGTGGCGGGCCTGACCAACCCGCCCCACCTCGTCCCCGGTAGATAGCGAGCCACAGCGGCTTGCTGCATGGACCGGCGATGGGCGAATGAGGGACCTGCACTCCTGCTCGCCCATCGTCGAAAGTGACGGCCCACCCCGCGTTTCCAGTGCCCGGACGCGGTGGTGGGCCCGTCGCGATGCCGCGTGGGGACGCGGGTCAGCGGGCGGTGAAGCCGCCGTCGATGGCGAGGGCCGCGCCGGTGATGAAGCTCGCCTCCGGGCTGAGCAGGTAGGCGCAGAAGGCGGCGATCTCGTCTGGGCGGGCGATGCGGCCCAGGGGGTGCAGGGCCGCGATGGCGGCCTCGCCCTCGGGGGTCGCGCCCATGGAGTTGCGGAAGGCGGGGGTGTCGACCGCGCCGGAGACCAAGGCGTTCACGCGGATCGATCGATCGGCCGCCTCCAGGGCCACGGCCCGGGTCAGGCCCACGACACCGTGTTTGGCGGCGACGTACGGCGCGACCTGGCCCATGCCGACCACGCCCAGATTGGAGGCGTTGTTGAGGATCGCACCCCCGCCGCTCGCCGCCAGCGCCGGAACCTGGTGGCGCAGGCCGTAATAGACGGCGGTCAGGTTGAGCTCCAGATCGGCGCGCCAGCCGGACGCGTCGATGTCCTCCACATTGCCGAAGGCATTGACCGCGCCCGCATTGTTGAAAGCCGCGTCCAGCCGCCCGAATTCGGTGACGGCGGCACCGGTGAGGCGCTCCACATCGGCCTCGACGGTGACATCGGTGGGCACGAACAGCGCCCGGCCACCGGCCGCGCGGATCTCCTCCGCCATTCGGTCACCGGCCTCCTTGCCGCGTGCGCCGAGCACGACGGCCCCGCCCTCGGCGGCGATCCGCCGGGCCACGGCCGCGCCGACCCCCGAGGTGGCGCCGGTGATCAGAACGACCTTGCCTGCGAAGCGAGCATCCATGACTACATTCCCCTTGCGGTAGAGGCGATTTCGTTGACATGTCATATTCAACGCCGCGTGTGGACTGGCCGCTGGCGGAAAACGGCCGTCACGCTTGATGTGTCATGGAACTGGATTCAGGCTCGGACAACCTGGATTCAGGCCGGGGATACCAGGTCCGGCAGCTCGTCGAGACCGTCGATGACCGTGGCCCGCGCCGCATCCGGCAGCTCGGCGGTGAGATAGCCCCACGGCCCGCGCCGGATCAGCACCGGCATCATGCCCGCCGCCAGCACCGGCAGCACATCGTTGTCGACCCGGTCCCCGATGTAGCAGATCTCGCCGGGCTCGACCTCGGCCACCTCCGCCACCTTGGTGAAGAACTTGGGATCCGGCTTCTCCAGATCCCATTCGGCCGAGGTGTAGACCGCGTCGACCGGCAGCGCCATTCGCTCCAGCGCCGACTTCGCCTGCGGCGGTTGATTTCCGGCGATGATCACGGTGATCCCGCGCCGCCGCAGCTCGCCCAGCGCCCGCCGCACATCCGGGTAGAGGTCGTCGGCGTCGAAGTTGTTGCGCAGGCTGTCGGGCTCGTCGGCGGCCCAGGCGATCTGCTCGGCCTCGAGATCCAGGCCCGGCCGCACCAGTTCGAACGCGTCGGTGAGCGGCCGCCCGGTGGCCGCCATGCCGCCGATCACGCCCAGGAACGCGAAGCGCGGCACGCCGAGCCGGTCGGCCCAGCGGCACCAGATGCGCGTCTCGTCGATCAGCGTCTCGCCCACATCGAATACCGCAGCCTTGATCATTCGCCCAGCGTATCGGGCGGCGTTCCGGTCCCGGTTCAGTGCTGGGCGTTGAGGAAGCCGATGGCGGTCGCGCCCCACCAGCAGACCTGCGACACCAGTCCGGTGACCGCGCCCCAAGCCAGCAGGGGCGGGGTCAGCGGGGCGTCGCCGCGGGCGCACAGGCGGCGGTTCAGCGCGGAAGCCTGAATCCCGTTGAGGGTCAGCATCAGTACCAGTGCGAGCTTGGTGCGCGTCATGGTCGAGGCCAGATTCGGTTCCAGCACGCAGCCGCTGGCCACCAGCCCGGCCAGGCCCAGCCAGATCGGGACGTGCAACCGGCTCACCGCCGACAGCGTCTCGGTCAAGCTGAGACGTCCTGATGCCCACCGCAATACGAACGAATCGGCCATGAGCACGCCGCCGAATCCCATCACCAGCGAGGCGAGGTGCACGAACAGTCCGCCGGTGTGCACGGCCGGGCTGGCGGTGACGTGGGCGGCGATCCAGACGGCCGCGGCCAGTCCGCCGGTGGCCAGCAGGGCGTAGGCGGCCGCGACGGGCCAGGAATCGTGGGCGATTCCGGTCGTTCCGGTGCGGTACCGGAGGCCGCTGGTCTGGAGCATGTCGAGCCACTTCTATTAGGTAAGGGAATCCTAAATTACTAAGAAGAACGCCCCGGTGGCAAGTCGGACACGATCCCGCCACGGCCCACGGCCGGGCACACTGGTGTGAGTCGTGAACGCGGGAGGGGACACCTGATGGACGCCAGAATCCGGGGAACCGTCATGCCGGTGCTCGAGGTAGCGCTGGAACCCGGGGATCGGCTCATCGCCGAAGCGGGGCAGCTCTCCTGGATGACCGATTCCATCCGATTGAGCACCTCCACCCGCGCCGCGGCAGGCGGCGTGCTCGGTGCGGTCCGCCGGGCCATGGCCGGGGCCGGGCTCTTCATGACCGAATACACCGCCCACCGCGATCCGGGCATGGTCTCCTTCGCCGCCAAACTGCCCGGCCAGATCCTGCCCGTCCAGGTTTCCAAGGACCGCGAATACCTGGTGCACCGCCACGGATTCCTCTGCGCCGCAGGCGATGTGCGGATCGCCCTGAGCTTCCAGCGCCGCCTCGGCGCGGGCATCTTCGGCGGCGCGGGCTTCACCCTGCAGCGGCTCGCGGGCGACGGTTACGCCTGGGTCGAGCTCTCCGGCGAAGTTGTCCAATACGATCTGGCCCGCGGCGAAACCCTGCGCGTGCACCCCGGCCACATCGGAATGTTCGACGCCTCGGTCGATTTCGACATCACCATGATCCGGGGCGTCCGCAACCTCCTCTTCGGCGGCGACGGCCTCTTCCTGGCCGCTCTCACCGGTCCCGGCCGCGTGTGGCTGCAATCCCTCACCATCACCAACCTCGCCCACACACTCATCCCGTACCTGCCGTCCACCGAGCCTGGGACCCAAACCCGCTGAGCCGTATCCGCATCGACCGGCGCCGCGCCCGCCCGTCCCGCACCATTGAGACGGAGGTGGACTGTGGACTTCACGGACTTCGAGGTATTCGACATTCCGACGGCGGCGGGGATGATTCACGGGCGGACCGCGGGCAGTGGCCCGGCGGTGCTGCTGCTGCACGGGATTCCGGAGACGCACCTGATGTGGCATCGGGTCGCGCCGCAGCTGGCCGAGCGGTTCACCGTCGTCGCCACCGATCTGCGCGGGTACGGGCGCAGCGGGACGCCGCGCAGCACACCCGATCACGGGCCGTACAGCATGCGGGAGATCGCGGCGGAACAGGTGGAGGTGATGGCGACGCTCGGTCATCGGCGATTCGCGGTGATCGGGCACGACCGGGGAGCCCGGTGCGCGTATCGCATGGCGCTCGACTATCGCGGGATGATCACCCGGCTGGGGGTGCTGGACATCATCCCCACCGGTGAGGTGTTCCGCGCCGGGCTCGACGAGGGATTCTGGGTCTGGTCGTTCCTGGCCGCCCCGGAACCCGTTCCGGAGCGGTTGATTTCGGGCTCACCCCACGTGCTGGTCGACTACATGCTCGACAACTGGTCGAGCACGCCCGGGGCGTTCCCGCCCGATCTGCGATCCGCCTACCGGGCGCAGTTCCGCGATCCACGGACCGTCCACGCCATCTGCGAGGAGTACCGGGCCGCCGCCACCCTCGACCGCATACACGATGACCTCGACCGGGGTCGCCGCAAGATCGCGTGCCCGACCCTGGTGCTCTGGGGAGAATCCGGCGGAATCGCCGACGGCGCAACGGATCCGCTGCGAATCTGGCGTCAATGGTGTGACACGGTGACCGGGGAATCGCTGCCCTGCGGGCATTTCCTGCCGGAGGAGGCTCCGGAGCGCACGGCGGAGCTGCTCCTGGAATTCCTGACGTGAGCTCGGATCAGGCCGAAAGTTCCAGCGGCAGAGCGGCGGTGGCGTAGCGATCCAGGGCCACCTCCGCCAGCAGCGGGTGCGCGCCGATGGTGTCGGCATGCGGGATCTGGGGGAGGGCGTCGCGAAGACGATCGGTGAGCAGGCCCGGGGCCAGGAACCACGGGGCCACCAGGACGCGGTCCGCGCCACGGGCACGCAGCCGGGCGAAGGCCTTGAGCAGCGTGGGCTCGGTGGTGGCGAAGCAGATCTCGGTGTCCCAGCCCGTCAAGGCCGTGAGCAGGCGCGCCACATCGCCGGTGCGGGTATTGGCGGTCGCGGACGAAGAGCCCACGGCGGCAACGGCTATGCCCCAGCGGGGACCCCGCGCCCTGCCCTGCGGCAACACGACATCGGCCAAGGGCAAGGCTTCGGAGCTCTGGGCCATGGCCGCCACAATGCGATCGCGCAGCGCGATGATCAGATGCGGATCGGGACCGAGCACATCGGCCTGGGTCAGACGCAGCTGAGGATGGCGCGCCCGGGCCTCGTCGAGCAGCCCGGGCAGATCGACGCGCGCGTGAAAAGCACTGCCCAGCAACAGCGGAACCACAATGGCATGCGAATGCCCGTCGGCCGCAACCGCATCCACGACCTGATCCACCGATGGACTGCTCAGATCCAGGAACGCCAGCCGCACATCGAGATCCGGCCGCTGGGCCGCGATCTGCGCGACCACGGCCCGCATGGTCTCGGCCGAGCGCGGATCGCGGCTGCCATGCGCCACGGCGATCAGGGCGGGCGCGTGCTCGATCCGGAACGGACGGGCCGCTCCGCCCGGCAGGACGGCCGGAACTGCGCCGTTGCCGGGCGGATTCATCTCAGACCCCGACTTCGGCGGCGAACTCGGTCTCGGTGCCGACCTCGACCGCGGTCAGCGCGTCGCCGACCAGGCCCGCGGCCAGGGTGTTGCCGCCCGCCGAGTCGATCAGCAGGAACGAGCCGGTGTGGCGGTTGACGCTGTAGTCGTCGGCCACGATCGGGTCGGCCACGCGCACCGAGATGCGGCCGATGTCGTTGAGCGACAGCGACTCCGGGTTCGGATCGGCGGACAGGTGCTGCTCGTCGAAGCGCTCGATGAGCGCGCCCACGATGGCCTGGGTGGTGCGGGTGCCGTGCTTGAGCAGCAGGCGCGCGCCCGGGCGCAGCGGCTTGTCGCCGAGCCAGCAGACGGTGGCGTCGAACGAGTCGATCGGCTCGGGAGCATCCTTGGCGGCGGCGATCACGTCACCGCGGGAGACGTCCACATCGTCGGCCAGGATCAGCGTGACGCTGCGGCCCGGCTGCGCGGAGACCAGTTCACCGTTGGGGGTGTCGATGCGCTCGACGGTGGTGCGGGTGCCCGAGGGCAGCACCACGACCTCGTCGCCCTTCGAAACCACGCCCGCCGCAACCTGACCCGCGTAACCGCGGTAGTCCGGGTACTCGGCGGTGCGGGGACGGATCACGTACTGGACCGGGAAGCGCAGCCCGACCTCGTGGCGGCCGTGCGCGTCCGCGTCCACCGGCACCGACTCCAGGTGCTCGATGAGCGAGGGGCCGCTGTAGTACGGGGTGTTCTCCGACCGCGAGGCCACATTGTCGCCGTGCAGCGCGGAGACCGGGATCTCCTGCACGTCCTCGGCCGCCCAGCCGAGTTTCGTGGTCAGCTCGGCGAATTCGGACTTGATCTTCTCGAAGACGCCCGCCGGATCATCGACCAGGTCGATCTTGTTCACGGCCAGCACCAGCTTCGGCACGCCCAGCAGCGCCATGACGGCGGCGTGGCGGCGGGTCTGCTCGATGACGCCCTTGCGGGCATCCACCAGCAGGATCACCAGCTGCGCCGTCGACGCGCCCGACACCGTGTTCCGGGTGTACTGCACGTGGCCGGGGGTGTCGGCCAGCACGAAAGACCGCTTGGGCGTGGCGAAGTAGCGGTACGCCACGTCGATGGTGATGCCCTGCTCGCGCTCGGCGCGCAGGCCGTCGACGAGCAGCGACAGGTCCGGCGTGGACAGACCCTTGTCGACCGAAGCGCGCGTGACCGCGTCGATCTGGTCCGCCAGCACGGATTTCGTGTCGTACAGCAGTCGTCCGACCAGGGTGGACTTGCCGTCGTCGACCGATCCGGCGGTGGCCAGTCTCAATAGGTCGGACATCAGAAGTAACCCTCTCGCTTGCGGTCTTCCATGGCGGCCTCGGAGACGCGGTCGTCGCCTCGGGTCGCGCCACGTTCGGTGAGCCGGGACGCGGCGACCTCGGCGAGGATCGCGTCATTGTCGGCGGCGTCGGAAATGATTGCGCCGGTGGTGGATCCGTCGCCGACGGTGCGGTAGCGCACCGACTTGATCAGCAGCTCCTCGTCCTCGGCCGGGCCGCCCCAGGTGCCGGGGGTCATCCACATGCCGTCGCGCAGGTACACCGGGCGCTCGTGGGCGTAGTAGATGCTGGCCAGCTCGACATCCTCACGCGCGATGTAGCGCCAGATGTCCAGCTCGGTCCAGTTGGAGATGGGGAACACGCGCACGTGCTCGCCGGGGGCGTGGCGGCCGTTGTACAGGTTCCAGAGCTCCGGGCGCTGCCGCTTCGGGTCCCAGCGGCCGAACGCGTCACGCAGCGAGAAGATGCGCTCCTTGGCGCGCGAACGCTCCTCGTCGCGGCGGCCGCCGCCGAAGACCGCGTCGAAGCGGTTCTCGTTGATGGCGTCCAGCAGCGGCACGGTCTGCAGCGGGTTGCGGATGCCGTCCGGGCGCTCCTGCAGGCGACCGTCGGCGAGGTAGTCCTCCACCGACGCGACATGCAAACGCAGCCCGTACTTCTCGACCACCTTGTCGCGGAACTCGAGCACCTCGGGCAGGTTGTGCCCGGTGTCCACGTGCAGCAGCGCGAACGGCAGCGGCGCGGGCCAGAACGCCTTGATGGCCAGGTGCAGCAGGACGGTGGAGTCCTTGCCGCCGGAGAACAGGATCACCGGCCGCTCGAATTCGCCCGCCACCTCACGGAAGATGTGGATGGACTCGGATTCGAGCGCGGCCAAGGTGTCGAATTCAGTCTCGAGAGAGGTCATGACGCGTGCAACCCGCATTCGGTCTTGGCGAGCCCGGCCCAGCGGCCGGATCGCGGATCGGATCCCGGTTCCGGCTTCCGCGTGCACGGAGCGCAACCGATGGAGGGATAGCCCTCTTCCACAAGGGGATTGACGAGAATGCCATTGGCCTCGATGTAGGCGGCCATCTCGTCATCGGACCAGGCGGCGATCGGATTGATCTTCACCAGGCCGAAGCCCTCGTCGTAGGAGATGAGGGGTGCGTTGGCGCGAGTCGGCGCCTCCACTCGACGGATGCCGGTCACCCAGGCGTTGTATCCGACGAGGGACTTCTTCAGGGGGACCACCTTGCGCAGGCGGCAGCATTCGGCGGCGTCGCGGGCGAACAGATCCTTGCCCAGCAGCTGATCCTGTTCGGCGACACTGTGTTCCGGCGTCACGTTCACGATGTTCACGCCGTACACCAGCTCGACCGCGTCACGGGTGCCGATGGTCTCGGCGAAGTGGTAGCCGGTGTCGAGGAACAGCACGTCCACGCCCGGGCGGACCTGGGCGGCCAGCTGTACCAGCACCGCGTCCTGCATATTGGACGCCACAATGTAATTCGAGCCGAAGGTGTCGTCGGTCCACTGCAGCAGTTCCTGCGCGGTGGCGTTCGGGCCGAGCTCGGCATTACCCTTCTCGACCAGGGCGCGCAGCTCGGATTCCGCGAGTTTCGTTGTAGTCATTGCTGATTCCCCTAACTACCGCAGATCTGCTTCATCGGCACGAACAGCCCACTGCGCGAAACGCTCGCCCTCGTCACGGTTCTTGACGAAATTGCGCACGACGCGCTCGATGTAATCGCCGACCTCTTCGCCGGTCACCTTGTGCTGGCGCAACTTCCGGCCGAAGGCGGCATCGAAACCGAGGCTGCCTCCGAGGTGAACCTGGAAGCCCTCGATCTGATTCCCGTCACCGTCGTCGACCAGCTGGCCCTTGAAGCCGATGTCCGCGATCTGCGAACGGCCGCAGGAGTTCGGGCAGCCGTTGATATTGATGGTGATCGGCACATCCAGCTCGGCATTGATGTCGGCCAGCCGCTTCTCCAGCTCCGGCGCGAGCGCCTGGGACCGCTTGCGGGTCTCGGTGAACGACAGCTTGCAGAACTCGATGCCACTGCAGGCCAGCAGGTTTCGCCGCCAGTGCGACGGGCGGCCGTGCAGGCCCAGCGGTTCCAGCTCCTCGATCAGCTGCTCGACCTTGTCGTCGGGCACGTCGAGCACGATGAGCTTCTGGTACGGGGTGAAGCGCACCCGGTCGGAACCGGCCCGCTCGATGGCCTCGGCGGCCTTGGTCAGGATGGTGCCCGACACGCGACCGGCGATGGGGGAGAAGCCGATCGCGTTCAGCCCGTTGCGCAGCTTCTGCACGCCGATGTGGTCGATGGGGCGCTTCGGCTGCTCGGGGGCCGGGCCGTCGATCAGCTTGCGCTTCAGGTACTCGGTCTCGAGCACCTCGCGGAACTTCTCGATGCCCCAGTCCTTCACCAGGAACTTCAGGCGCGCCTTGGTGCGCAGGCGGCGGTAACCGTAATCGCGGAACAGCGAGACGACCGCCTCCCACACATCCGGCACCTCCTCGAGCGGCACCCACGCGCCGACGCGCTGGGCCAGCATCGGGTTGGTGGACAGGCCGCCGCCGACCCAAAGGTCAAGGCCCGGACCGTGTTCGGGGTGCACGACGCCGACGAAGGCGACGTCGTTGATCTCGTGCACCACGTCCTGCTGGCCGGAGATGGCGGTCTTGAACTTGCGCGGCAGGTTGGAGTACTCCTTCTTGCCGATGTAGCGCTTCACGATCTCGTCGATGGCCCAGGTGGGATCGATGATCTCGGTGAGCGATTCACCGGCCAGCGGGGAACCCAGCACCACGCGCGGGCAGTCGCCGCACGCCTCGGTGGTCTGCAGGCCGACCGATTCCAGCCGCCGCCAGATCTCCGGCACGTTCTCGATCTCGATCCAGTGGTACTGGATGTTCTCGCGGTCGGACAGGTCCGCGGTGTCGCGGCCGAACTCCGTCGAGATCTCGGCGAGGGTGCGCAGCTGCTTCAGGTTCAGGGCGCCGGCGTCGCAGCGCACCCGCATCATGAAGTAGCGGGCCTCGAGGATGTCGATGTTCTCGTCGCCGGTCCAGGTGCCGTCGTAACCCTGCTCGCGCTGGGTGTAGAGGCCCCACCAGCGCATGCGGCCGCGCAGATCGCTCTTGTCGATGGAGTCGAAACCCTGCTTCGAGTAGATGTTCTCGATGCGCGCGCGCACATTGAGCGGGTTGTCGTCCTTCTTGGACTGCTCGTTGGCATTGAGCGGCTCGCGGTAGCCGAGCGCCCACTGCCCCTCCGACTTTCGCTTGACCGGACGGGCCGTGCGCTCGCGCGGGGCGACGGGCGCTTCCGAGCGCGGACGGTCCGGACGCACACGTCGCTCCGAGGCGGGCTTTTCGGGCCGGGCGGAGTGAGCGTTATCGGAAGTGGCGTCGGTGCTCGACGTCATGGGGGTCGCTCCTGAAGGTCTTGCGGGCAGGCGGGAGGGGCTGGCTCACGCCTCCGATATCAGAGAACCGGCTCTTACAGCGTCAGAAGGACGCTGGATTCCGGGGAATGGGAGCCGATCTACCGGAGGCTTCCCGGCAGACAGCTCGCGCTGCAGACGCGCTTGAAGTCGACATGGCGACGCGCCACGAGTCGTACTCCAAGTCCAGTCATGAGGGTTATTGTGCCACGTCAGACGGGTCGATCCGACTGCCGGATCGAATTTTCCTCAGTTTTCCGGGAAATCCCCTGGATATATGTTTCGTTTTGTGACAGGTGTCATAGATCGATCAGGTTCTGATCATCGCGGTATCAATCGGGACTTGGCCGACTCGATTCGGGACAGTTCATCGGCGAGCTCGGGGGAGCGGAACCAGTCGGGGCGATCGATGAATCCCGCGGGGAGGTAGGGGGAGCGGACGGCGGTGCGATAGCCGAGGTCGCGGGCCCAGCAGGTGAGGGCCAGCAGGGGGAGGGAGAAGACGCCCTCGAGGTCGTGGCCCCAGGCGGCGGTGTCGAAGAAGGCGCGATGCAGGCGCAGGGCATGGGCGAGCTGGCGGTCGAAGCCCTCGGAGTCGCCGTCGGCCAGGCGGAGGAAGACGTCGATGGCGGGCCGCAGCAGCAGATCGGTGACCTGCTGCGCGCCCACTCGGCTGGTGGTGTCGAGGGCCCGGACGGACTCGTAGACGCTCTTGGGTCCGAATCGCCAGGCCCACTGGAGTAGTCGCACCCACTCGTACTGGAAGGTGTCGAATGCGCCCTCCCCGTACTCCCATAGCCGCTCGACCGGATACTCGACCAGCTCCCCCATGGCCTCGTAGTCCCGCGCGACCAGCGCCCACCAGAACGCCGCCCGCCACCCCGCCACCTTGTCGTGCCGATCGAACCCGTACTCGATCCCGTCCGCCCGGAACCGCCGCGTAATCGTCCGCTCCGCCGACCGCGCGAAAAACCACGTCCGCGCCCGCAACCCACCCGGATCCACCATCAGCATCCGAGCCAGCACGGCCCCATCCATGGACCGCGAGAAATTCGGCCCCTCCGCCCGCACCGGCACCCGCGTCCTGTTGACGACCGGCGCTACCGACCCTTCGTCCACTTCCCTGATCGACCTGACATCGATCTCATGCCGCGGCACCTCGATCACCGGATCCCCATCCGCTTCCGGAGCCTCCACCCGGCCCACCGAAATCCCTTGGAATGTACCCGGATTCGCCGTATCCCGCTGGTCGGGCGGGAGATCGGGCGCGGGCGGGTGAGTTGTGACGCGGGTAACCGGTCACACTGGTGGGGTGACCCCGACTGCTCCCGAACGGACCTCCGGCACTGCCGCGGCGGATGACGCCGGACTGCCGGTGCTGCGCGATTTCGGGGGTGGGGCGTTCGGGATCTATGTGCATGTGCCGTTCTGTGCGACGCGGTGCGGGTATTGCGACTTCAACACCTATACGGCGGGGGAGTTGGGGAGTTCGTCGTCGCCGGAGTCGTGGTTCGAGGCATTGCGGGGGGAGTTCGCCACTGCCGCAGCGCAATTCGATGCGTTGCCGTCGGCTACGCCTGCGGTGGAGACCGTGTTCGTGGGTGGGGGGAC
>NZ_BAAFGR010000207.1:0-11581 GCF_041154655.1 Nocardia sp. JMUB6875 | reverse complement strand
GGCGGAGGTCGATATCGGTCCAGCCGCTGGCCTTCAGGATGCCGGTCACGTATTCGCGGTCGGCGAAGGCGAATTGGCCCGGGGCGCCGGGGATTCGGGGGGAGAGGTTGGGGAGCATCGGTTCGGCGATGCGTTCGGCGAGGGTGAAGTACGGGTTCTCGTCCATATCGCGCCAGGCGAGGCAGCCGAGCCGACCGCCGGGGCGGGTGGCGTGGCGCAGGTTGGTGAAGGCGGCGACCGGGTCCGCGAAGAACATCACCCCGAAGCGGGAGGTGACCAGGTCGTAGGCGGCGGGCTCGAAGGGGTGGGTCTGGGCGTCGGCGACGACGAATTCGACGGGCTGGTCGTCTTTTTCGGCGTTGGCGCGGGCGGCGGCGATCATCGGCTCGGCGATATCGACGCCGGTGCAGCGCGCGCCGGTCGCCCGCGCGATCGCGAGCGTGGTGCCGCCGGTGCCGCATCCGACATCGAGCACATCCCGCGCCCCGGTGTCGCGCGCGAGATCCACCAGGATGTCCTGCAGCGGTCGCATCACCTGGGCGATGAGCTCCTGGGCATCGACCCAGGCATTGCCGGAAGCGCCGTTCCAGCGGGCGGATTGGTCCTTGTCGAGCGGGGTGGTCATGGTCGCTGTCCTCGAGTCGGTGGACGGGGCGGAGAACTACACTGTTTCAATTCAAGCCGACTTGAGGTCAAGGCCCGAGGTGATGCCGTGAACAGCCTGGATATCGCGGAGGTCGTGCGCCGCTCCGGCGTCCCGGCCTCCACGCTGCGCTACTACGAGGAGCGCGGCCTGATCGAATCGACCGGCCGCCGCGGGCTGCGCCGCCAATTCGACGAATCGGTCCTGGAACAGCTGGCGCTCATCGCGCTCGGCCGCACCGCCGGCTTCGCCCTCGACGACATCGTGCTGGCCTTCGGCCCGCAGGGCGAACTGCGCGTGGATCGCGCCCTGCTCACCGGCAAGGCCGACGAATTGGATCGCACCATCGCGCGATTGAGTGCCGTCCGCGACGGCCTGCGGCACGCCGCCGCCTGCCCCGCCGAGCGCCACGCGGACTGCCCGACCTTCCGGGAGCTGCTGCGCGCGGTCATGGAGGGCCGCATCGGCACCCTCGAGGCCCTGACCCCGTAGTCCGGCGTCAGTGCCGAGCGAAAGCCTCCTGGAGCCACCAGGAACCACCGTCGCTGGTGATCTTCGCATCGAGCAGTAGCGGTGTGTTCCGTTGGCCCGCCAGCCATTTCGGGACGATATCGAGATCGGCGACGGTGCGGACCACGGCCGCCTCACAGCCCGCACCGCGCGCCAGCGCCGCGATGTCGGTGTCGGGGAAGGTCACCGCACCCAGGTCGGCGTCGCGGAAATGATGGACCTCGGCGCCGTAGGCGTGGTCGTCGTAGATCACGATGAGCATCGGAATACCCAGTCGCACCACGGTTTCCAGCTCGGCGATACCCATGAGCGCGCCCCCGTCCCCGAGCGCGGCCACCGGCAGCCGGTCGGGCCGCGCCAGCGCGGAGCCGATCGCCGTGGCCAGCCCCAGGCCGATGGATTGGAACGCCTGGGTGAAGCAGAACCCGTACTGATCGGGCACCCCGAGATAGGCACTGGGATAACCCATGAAATTGCCGGAGTCCACGGCGACGATGCGCTCGGGCGGCAACAGATCGTCCAGGGCGATGGACAGGGTCCGCGGGTCGATCCGATCGGCGGTGGATGGATCCGAGTAGCCGACATCGCGCCACCGGCCCTCCCGCGCCAAGCGATCGGCCACCGCACCGGTCCGATAGCCCGGACGCGGTGCTCGACCTCCGCCGTGCGATGACCACGCCAGCAGGGCCTCCCGCGCGGTCTCGCCGACATCCCCGTGCACACCCAGGTGGATGGGACGGTGCGCGCCCAGCGCCGCCGAGTCCGAATCGACCTGCACCACGGTGGTTTCCGCCCCGATCAGTTCACCATGGCGCATCGTCCACATATTGAGCGCGCAACCCCACCCCACGATCAGATCGGCCCCGGAGATCAGCTCGGCCGCGACGGGGGTGGCGAATCCGCCCGAGATGCCGAGCGACCACGGATCGTTCCGGAACAGCCCGTGCGCGACCGCGGAGGTGGCGAGCAGCGCGCCGGTGGCCTCGGCCAGCGCACGCAACTCCACCCCGTACGCGCGACCGCCCCGGCCTGCGACGAATACCGGTCTGCTCGACTTCGCGAGCAGCGCCGTCATTTTCGAGATCGAGGCCGCACTCGGCCGTACGGCATCGGGGCGCTCCGGCAGGTCGAATCCCACGGCGGGTATCTCCGCGGCCTGGATGTCCAACGGGAGGTTGAGGACGACGCAGCGGCGCTGGTCCCGGGCGGTGCGGAAGGCGCGCACGGTATCCGCGACCGCGCTGCCCGGACCATGGATGCGTTCCGGTGTCGCGCCCACGGCGGCGGCCAGCGCGTCCTGGTCGACCCGGAAGTTGGACAGAACCGAGGCGGCCGGAGTGTCGGCGGCCAGGATCAGCAGGGGTGTACGGCTTTTCGCGGCCTCGGCTATGCCGGTCAGGGCGTTGGTGAGGCCGCAGCCCTGGTGGAGGGATACCGCGGCGACGGTGTCGGTCATGCGGGCGTAGGCGTCGGCCATGGTTGTCGCGCCAGATTCGTGACGCGCCGCGATGTAGCGGACGCCATTGGCGCGCAGGGCATTCGTGAGGTCGAAGTTACCGCTGCCGACCACGCCGAAATCCTGGGAGACGCCCAGCTCGGCGAGAACTCGGCCGACCACTTCGCTGACCGTGGGCACGGCACTACCGGTCGACGAGGGCGAGAACCCTTGCGGGACTACCGGTTCCGCCCTCGATGGGGAGCGGGCTCACGATCAACCCGGCCCCGGTCACCGGGAGACGGGAGAGGTTGCGCAGCTGGGTGAGTCCGCATTTGCCCGCGCCGAGCAGGAAGTGGTGGCAGGGGAAGGCGGGTTCGAAGCTGTGTGCCGCCCCCGCGTCGGTGCCGACGGTTTCCACGCCCAGCCCGAAGATCGTTTGCTGCGAAAGCCATTCGGCGCAATCGGCCGACAGCCCGGGTGAGTGCGGCCCGGTCTCGTCGGCATTGAGGAACCGGGCCGCGTCATCGGCATAGGCGTCCCAGCCGGTGCGCAGCAGCACCCACCCGCCGTCGGGCAGCGGACCGTGCTGCTTCTGCCACGCCAGCACATCATCGACCTCGAGCAGGAAGTCGGGATTGCCCGCCACCCGCGCCGACACGTCGATGACGACCGCGGGTGCGATCAGGCCGCGCAACGGCGTGCCCCGCACATCGAATCCGCCCTGCCCGGTGACCCAGTGGACCGGCACGTCCAGATGGGTCCCCGTGTGCTCCCCGGTGTGGATGTTGTTCCACGACCAGGCCGGTCCCCGCTCGTCGTAGTGGCTGATCCGCTCCAGCCCGAACGGGATGGTGTTCGAGAACGGCGGCGGCAGTCGCAGAATCGGGGTGCCGGAGTGCAGTGGCGCGGTGAGATCGATGATGTCGGTGGACCCGTCGGCGAGCGCGGCCAACAGTGCGGTGACAGCCGTCATGGGCTCTACCTCTTCCCATTCGAGGCTGTCAGCCTAGCGCTGATGCACCTGGGCGACGGCCGCTTTGGCGGCCGCGGCGACCAGCGGATTGTCGAAGGGCGCGGACAGCTCCGGCTTGCTGCTGAGCACCACGATCACCAGCGGCGGCTTGCCGTCGGCGGGCCAGGTGACGGCGGCGTCGTTGGCGGTGCCGTAGTCGCCGCTGCCGGTCTTGTCGCCGGTCTTCCAGTCGGCGGGGATGCCCGCTCGGATGCGGGCGTCGCCGGTCTTGTTGGCCAGCAACCAATCCGTGAGCTGCTTGCGTTCGGGTGCGGCCAGCACATCGCCGAGCACCAGGGCGCGGTAGTCGGCGGCCAGCGCGGCGGGGCTGGTGGTGTCGCGTTCGTCGCCCGGAATATCGGTATTCAGGTCCGGCTCCCAGCGATCCAGCCGGGTGACCTGGTCGCCGAGCGAGCGGGCGAAGTCGGTGACGGCCTGCGGGCCGCCGAGCAGCTTCAGGATCTGATTGCCCGCGGTGTTGTCGCTGCGCGTGATGGCGGCATCGCAGAGCTCGGTCACCGACATGCCGGTGTCGACGCGGGTCTGGGTGACGGGGGAGGCGCTCACGATCTCGTCGGCGGTGAAATGAATGACCTGGTCGAAGTATCCGGTGCTGAGCGGGTGGGCGCGCAACAGGGCGCCGCAGGCCAGGCTCTTGAACGTGGAGTTGATGGTGAAGCGCTCGTCCTGGCGGTAGCCGATGGACTTGCCGGTTCCGGTGTCGAGGGCGAAGACGCCGATGCGGGCGCCGTGGTCCTGTTCGAGGGAGCGGAACGCGGGATCGTCGCTGACCGCCTTGACGGTGGTCGTTTCCTGGTGCGCCACTTCACTTTTCGATTCCGTGCCGCAGGCCGCGGTCAGCGGTGCGAGCAGGAGCAGCGATGCCAGTGCGCCGTATTTCAGGGTCGACAAAATAAGCCTCTCGTTCGGAGTGCGATGGATGGATTCGGCTCTCGCCGTGTGGAGTTGGTCTAGCGCTGTACGCGCAGCATGCGTCCCGCGGCCTGTACGGCGGGTTCGGAACTGCCCGCGTCGCTGATGAATACGGCGAACGCGAGATCGCCGTCGATGCCGACGAACCAGCCGTGGGCGTGCTTGTCGTCGATGTATTCGGCGGTGCCGGTCTTCCCGAGCAGGCCGGGGATGTCACGCAGTGCGGTGGCAGTGCCGCCGGTGATCGTCTCGCGCATCATGGTTTTCACCTGATCGGCGATGCCCGCGGGCAGGGCGGGCGGCTGCTTGTCGGGCTTACCGGGCTGGCCCAGCACCACCACCGGCGGCTTGACCGAACCCTGCGCGAGCGCGGCGGCCACCAGCGCCATGCCGAACGGGCTGGCCGTCACCTTGCCCTGCCCGATGCCCTCCTCGACGCGCAGCGCGGGTGTGTCGGCGGTCGGGACCTTGCCGGTGACCGTGGTCAATCCCGGTGTCACATAGTCGATGCCGAGCCCGAGCTGCGCGGCGGCATTGGTCAGCCCATCGGGCGCGAGCTGCACCGCCAACCGGCCCATGGTGGTGTTGCAGGACTTGGCGAAGGCCGTGTGCAACGGAACCTGACCGAGGTCGAAGTTGTTGTCGTTGGGGATCTCCCGGCCCTCGATGTTCTCCTTGCCCGGGCAGGCGACCATCGAATCAGGGGTGACCTCACCGGCCTGCAAGGCGGCCGAGACGGTCACGGTCTTGAAGGTCGAACCCGGCGGGTACAGGCCGGTGAGACCGATCGGACCCTGCGCGTCTCCGGCCGCGTTCTGGGCCATGGCCAGGACATTCCCGGTCGAGGGTTGCAGGGCGACGATCGCGGCGGGGGTCGTGATCGGTGCCAGCGCGGCCTCCGCCGCACGCTGCAAAGCGACATCGACGGTGGTGTGAATATCGCTGACCGGCTTGGGATCCGGTCCGCCCACCCGCTGCGTGCCATCGCTGCCCTGCGCGCGCACCGCCCAGCCCGCCGCGGCATCGGCCTGCTGCTGCCACAGGTCCGCGAGACCCGAGAAGGTCGGTGACGCAAGGGATTTGTCGACGGTCAGCAACCGAGTCTGCTGGGACATGGTGACATTTGCCAGGTTGGCCAGCGCGGGCTGGACCGTCGCGTAATCGGATTCGCGCAAGGTCACCGCGGTGACCGGTTTGCCCTGCGCCGCGGCCAGATCCGAATTCAGGCTGGTGGCGGTCACATCCGGCGCGACCGGCTGCAGGGCCGCCGCGACCGCCGCGGTGTCGGCCCCGGGCGCCACGTTCACCAGCGTCACCACCTGCTGGGTGAGCAGGTCCCCGCCCACGCTGTCGAGAATCTTGGCGGGAGCCGGGTAGGCGATGCCGTAGGACAGCGGGCCGATATTCAATCCGGGTGCGATGGTGGCGGGATCCCACTGGATCTTCCAGTCACCGCCGGACTGATTCGCCCGCCCGGTGGTCGTGTACGTCCACTCGTCCTTGCCGTCTTTCCCGAGCTTCCAGGTGGCGTTCAGGGTGAAGGTGCCGCCGCCGTCGGTCTTCTCGACCTTGCTCGCGGTGAAGCGCACCTGCTTGCCCAGATTGTCGTACAGCGTGCCCAGCGTGGAGGTGGCCGTGGTCGGATCGCTGGTCGCCTTCGCGGCCGCGGGCACGTCGTCCCGGGTGAGCGCGTCGGCGAAGGAATCGACCGTCTTGGACAAGCCTGACGTGGAATCCGATCCCGAGCACGCCGTCGCCGTCACCAACATTACCGCGGCCCAGACACCCGTGACTGCCCTCCTGCTGAACTCTGCCATGAATGCCACCCCAACACGGATGACCGGTCGCTGTCCAAGACCAACACGAGTGAGAACCGATAAGCCTTTCGCTATCGTTCGAGCGTGGACGATATCTTCCGGACGGCCGGTGTCGAGGGCCGATTACATGCGCGCTGCCTCGACTGTGACGGCGAATTCGGCTGGTGTGCGGACGAACCGGTGGTGCTGTCCTCGGTGATGAAGGTGCCGCTGGTGCTGGAGTTCGCGCGGCAGGTGGCGGCGGGCCAGCTCGACGCCACCGACCGGGTTCGGGCCACGGCCGCGGATCGGCTGGGCGGGGTCGGGACGGCGGGCTGCCTCGACGATGTCGAGTACAGCCTGCGCGACGCCGCGTACCTGGCGCTGACCATCAGCGACAACACCGCCGCCGATCTGCTCTTCGACCGGGTCGGGATCGAGAACGTACGCTCGCTGGTGCGCGAACTCGGACTCACGCAAACCCGCATCGAAGGCTCGATTCGCGACATCCTCTACAGCATGGCCGAGGACATCGGCGCGCGTGACCTGCATGAATTCGCCCGGCGGTATCCGGAATCGAGTGCCGCCGAGGTGCTCGGCACGCGCGCGGTGGATCCGCTGCGCACCACCGCGAGCACCGCGCGCGATATGACGAGGCTGCTCCGGCTGATCGGCCGGGACGAGGCCGGGCCGCCCGAGGCGTGCGGGTGGGTGCGGGATCTCATGCGGCAGCAGGCCTTCGGGCATCGGCTGCCCGCCGGATTCCCGCCCGGCACCGATATCTGGTCCAAGACCGGGACGCTGCCCGGCATCCGCAATGACATCGGCGTCGTCGGATATCCGGATGGAAGTCGTTACGCCATAGCGGTTTTCACCGTCTCACACATCCTGGCCGGGCGGCAGCCCGCGGTGGACCGGGCCATCGGCGATGCGGCCCGGCTGGCGGTGGAGCGCATCGTTCACGGCCTGCCCGCCACCACATCCCACGGCCGGCGCTGCGCCGCCTCCTGAATCGGGGCCGGGCGCGACGCGCCGTCGCCCTGCACCACGGTCACGACCAGCTCGGCGAGCTCCCGCACCAGCGGATGCGGCGCGGCGGCGGGCCAGGCCAGCGCGAGCCGCCAGCTCAGGGTGCCCTCGGGCAGCGGCCGCCACACCACGCGCGGCTCCTTCTGCGCGACCAGGCCCTGGTCGAAGGCGACGCCGCGGCCGGAAAGCACCATGCCGAGCACGAATTCGGGATTGCGGGCGTGCTGCACCGAGGTGGGGCGGAAGCCGTGCTCCCAGCAGGTGCGCAGGGTGGCGTCGTAGAGGCCGGGCGCGGCGGCGCGCGGGAAGATCACCAGCCCGTGCCCCGCGAGATCGGCCAGGGTCAGCGCGGAGCGCGCGGCCAGCGGCGAATCCCGGGGCAGCACCACACCCAGCGGCGTCTCCACCGCCGGACCCGATTCCAGCCCGACCACATCCACCGGATGCTGCAGCAGCCCCGCGTCCAGCTGCCGATCCGCCAGCAGCCGAACCTGTTCCGCGGTGGTCAGCTCCTGCAGGTCCACCCGCACCTCGCGGCTCTCGAACGCGGTGACCAGCGCGGCCAGCACCCGGCCCGCCAGCTCCGGCGGCACTCCCACCCGCAGCGCGTCGATCTCGCCGCGATGGGCCTTGCCCACGAGCGCGGCCGCCCGCTCCCACCGTGCGATCAGATCCCGGGCCTCCACCAGCAGGATCTGGCCCGCCTCGGTCAGCTCGACCCGCCTGCTGTCCCGTTCGAGCAACCGCGCCCCGAGCTCGCTCTCCAGCTTGCGGATCCGCTGACTCAGCGCGGGCTGCGCGATCCGCAACCGCTCGGCCGCGCGCCCGAAGTGCAGTTCTTCGGCCACGGCGATGAAGTAGCGCAACTGACGCAGCGGATCCATCCGTCCGACGATATCGGTTTCCTTATCGCCGGGCGCGGGGGTTCAGCCGCGGGCCCGGACCTCGAGAATCTGCAGGCAGCGCCCGATCGGCCCCTGCTGATCGTGCAGCACGGTCGAGCACATGCCGACGCCGTCGGGCCCGATCGAGGTCTCGACCGCCAGCCCGATCCATTCACCCACCGGCAGCCGGAACAAGTCGATCGTCAGATCGGTGTTGAGGAACGTGTACTTGTACGGATCCAGCCGCGCGCCAATGCCATTGGCGATATCCGCCACCGAGAACACTCGCACCAGCGGCGAGATCTCCTCGCCCTCGACCACCTCGACCAGCGGCCGCACCCACACCCGCCGCGCGCCGCCGTCGCCTTCCACGGCCCGGATCTCCACGGATTTCACGTACCCGACATCCCACCCGTCCGGCACGCCCCACCCGATCTCGGACGCCGCGGGCACCGGCGGCAGCGGCGCATCCGCGGCGTACGCGACCGACGACGTATCCGACGTGGCGATCCGCCAGGCCGCGGCCTTGGCCACCGCCCGCGCGCTCCCGTCCGCATGCCGCGCGACCAGTTCCGCGGCCACCAACTCGACCCGCCGCCCCGGCCGCTCCACCCAGGCCCGCACCTCGATCTCCCCGACCGGAACCGGCCCCAGAATCTCCATGGTCAGCCGCGTCACCCGCATCCCCTCGCGCGGCTCGCACTGCTCCACCGCTCGAGCCAGCAGTGCCGAGGGCGGCGCACCGTGCTGCATGCTCGCCGCCCACACGCTCACCGTCGAAGCACTGGCCGAATACCGCTGGTACCCCTCGGCTCCCGTGCCGAGCGCGACGTAGTACGCCTTGGTCCCCGCCTCGTCGCCCGAGACCGCCTCTTCCGCCTTTGTCACGTCATGTACTCGGCTCACCCGGTCAACGTATCAGCCCACGTCGGAACCACTAGACGGTGTACGACAACCGGCGAGTTCCGCGGCTCGTCGCGAATCGGGCGCGATTTCGGCAAAACCTTGACAGTGGTCGGCGAAAGTGGGCAGGCTTCACGAGGCGCAATTGTTGTCTCGACAATTGCCGCGCAGGTCCGGTTGTCGGCGGCACCGCAATTCGCGGAGACGATTCGACAGCGCTCGGAGATTCGGAAGACGCGGATGGATCCCGCGTCTCATCTCGTAGTTTCGGACGAAACCTACCAATGCGGAGGTTGGAATGTCTGATCGCAAGCACGGCCGAAAACACGGCCAGGTGGCCGCCAAGGTCAAGCAGGGCATGAAGGACCAGGGCCAGCGTATCGAGCGGGACATGGATCGCATGGCCGACGACGCCAAACGCGATATGGACCGGCTGGGCGCGGGCATGCAGCGTGAGGCCCAGCAGGCGCGATCGGATATGCGAGAGATGAACAAGGACATGAAGCGGAAGCTTCAGCACCACTGACCCGGGAGGGTGACCCTATGAAAAATGGCCGGTCCCCCGCACAAATCTGTGAGGGACCGGCCATTCCGGTTACCTGAGGGGTTCCAATTACATGACGAGTTCCGCCACGAAGCCGCCGATCGTGAATGCCCCGATGACGAACGCCGCGATGCGCGAATTGATCGGGCGGGGCTGCTGAACGGCGAACAGGCCGAAGTTCTTCACCGAGCCACGTGTCTGGTCGTACATGGTTCCTCCAAACTTTTGGGCCGCCCCGGTGTGGTGGTTCCACCCCGTCGAATACCCAATGTCCCTCTCCGACTGTGTTTTCGAAGTTCGGGACGTCAACGCGAATTACGCACTAAGTATTACCATGTCCGGACCCCTTGGGCCATGGGTGTTCCGGGCCACAATCGGGCCGGTGTGATCCCGGATATGCCCAGCAAGGCACCCCTTTCGTAGACCCTCGCCAAACCGCCACCCGCAATCGGCGGTGGGCTTCGGAGAATCACACCAAGGAATAAGGGAATTCGGCATGCGCGGGCCCGGAAACGTGTGCACGCCGTCACCATGAGATCTGCGCCACGGCCGTTGTCGCGGAGGGTGGATCCGTGGTGGCGAAGGTCGGATTCCGGGCGCACACTGGGAACGGACAGCCGAATTCCACTCGCGGAGTTGATGAAATGGCGACCAACGGACCCCTCGGATTCGACCCGGAAGACCTCGAGCGCGCCCTGCGCGAGGCGGGCATCGATGTCCGCGATCTGCTCGGCAAGGCCTCCGACTACCTGGACCGCAGCAGCTCGAACCCGCTCGGGGCGCTGCTCGGGTTCCTCGTGCCGCCGCCCGAACGGGCCGCTCCGCCGAAGGCCGAGGGTCCCACCACCGGTGAATCCGGCGACGGCGTGTGGGCGATCTACTTCGTGGACGAGAACGGCGGCGCGACGGTCGATCAGGTCTTCGCCACCGAGCTCGATGCCCTGCGCGCACATCGCGACAACACCGACCCGAAGCGCAAGGTTCGCTTCCTGCCCTACGGCGTCGCGGTGAGCGTCCTCGACGCGACCTGAGCCGAACGGGCGGGCGCGGCGACCGCGGACGTCCGGGTGCGGCGCGCACCGGAGGTGTACCAGTAGACCGCGCCCACGAGCAGGCCGCCGCCGACGATATTGCCCGGCACGGTGTAGATCAGATTGCGGCCGAGATCGGCGAAACTCGCCTGGCCCTCGAAGATTCCGATCGTGTACAGCGACATGTTCGCCACGCAGTGCTCGAAGCCGACGGCCACGAACACCAGCACCGGCATCCACAGCAGGGCGATCTTCGCGCCGGAGTTCTGCACCCGGGAGAACATCCAGACCGCGAGGCAGACCAGCATGTTGCACAGCACCGCGCGCCAGAAGAGCTGACCGCCCGCCAGCGAGTTCTTCGCCGAAAGCAGTTCGGTGAGCATGGCTTTGGCGGTGGGGGAGGACGTGACGCCCGAGCCGTGCACCATGGCCGCGAAGACCAGCGTGCCCGCGAAGTTGCCGAAGAGGGTGGCCGCCCAGGCCAGCAGCATGTCCTTGACGCCGGTGCGGCCGGACAGCACGCCCACCAGCATGATCATGACCGTCGAGGTGAACAGCTGCGCGCCGGCGAACATGACCAGCGTCAGCGCGATCGGGAACACCGCCCCCTCGAGCAGCTTCACCCCCGCGGAATGCTCGGCCACGAACGGTGACACCGCCACCAGCAGCAGCACCTCACCGACCGCGATGAACGCACCCGCCAGCATGGCCGACACCAGGAACCGCCCCGGCCCGCGCATCTCCTCGGCCTTGTGAACGGCCTGGTCAACGGTACTGGCGACATTCTCGGCGACGGTATTCACTCCCTCCACGCTAGAACCCGCCCCGCCTCCCCGACACTGACCAATGTCCCGAATC
>NZ_BAAFGR010000206.1:0-11595 GCF_041154655.1 Nocardia sp. JMUB6875 | reverse complement strand
GGGTGGCCATGCGGGTGACGCGGTCGGTGAACTTGACGACGCCCTGGGCGACTGGGCGGCGGGTCTTTTCGTACTCGTCGAGGGTGGATTCCGGGGCGCCGTCGACGACCGCGGCGAGCAGGCGGCCGAGCAGGGCGGCGTCCTGGATGCCGGTGTTCATGCCCTGGCCGCCGGCGGGGCTGTGGACGTGGGCGGCGTCGCCGGCGAGCAGGATGCGGCCGGCGCGGTAGTGGTCGGCAACCCGGTGGTGGACGCGGAAGCGTGAGCTCCAGATGATCTCCTCGACCTTGACCTTCGCGCCGGGGCGGCGGGCGTCGACGAGGGCCTGCACGTAGGCCAGGTCCTGGTGTTCGGGGGCGTCGGGGACGGTGGCGACGATGCGGTAGCGGTTGGGCTCCGGGTCCGGCAGCGGGGCGACGACGGTGACGCCCTCGGGCGAAAGATGCAGGGAGACTTCGTCACGCGGGTCCGGCCAGGTCATGCGGACGTCGGCGAGGACGAAGGATTCGGGATAGGTGGCGCCGGTGAAGCCGATCTGCGCGGCCTCGCGGACCTTGCTGTGCATGCCATCGGCACCGATGACCCATTGCGCCCGAATGGAATTCGCATTGCCGTCCGCATCGGTGTACTCGACGGTGACCCCGTCGGCGTCCTGGACGACGGAGGTTACCTCGTTGTGCCGGAACACCTTTGCCCCTGCCTTCTCCAGCCGCGCCAGCAGGATGGCTTCGGTGGATTCCTGACCGAGCATGACGGTGTAGGGGTACTTGGTGGGCAGTCCCTCGAAGGAGATGCGGGCCAGCACGCGGTCGGCATCGTGCATGACGAAGTGCGGCACCACGATTCCGCGCTCGTGCAGCTGCTCGGTGACGCCGAACTGCTCGAGCACCTCGAGGGTGCGGGCGTGCACGACCACCGCACGCGAGGTGTTGGCGCCCTCGGCCAGCTTGTCCAGCAGCACCACGTCCACCCCGGCGTCGGCGAGCGCGATGCCCGCGGTCATTCCGGCGGGACCGGCGCCGACGATGACGACCGAGGCGGTGGCGGGAACGGTGTTCATGACGACTCCTGATGCTCTGCCAACATTTGTTGGCCAACGTCTGTTGAATTAGACAATACGACCCGGTCGCAACGGTGTCAACAGTTGTTGGCCAACGAACGTTGGCAGACTGCGACAACACGACGCCGGTGCCGTGCGGGTTGTCAGGGGATGGTGATGAAGCCCTGGGCGGCCATCCAGGTGCGGGCGACCTGGGCGGGTTCGCGGCCTTCGACGTCGACCTGGCGGTTGAGGTCGGTGATGGTCTCGTTGGTCAGCAGGCGGGAGATGGGGGTGAGCAGGTCGACGATCTGCGGGTGGGCGGTGGCGAAATCCTTGCGCATGACCAGGGCCGCATTGTATTTCGGGAAGAAGCCGCGGTCGTCGTCGAGCAGGCGCAGGCCCAGCGCGGGGATGCGGCCGTCGGTGGCGGCGACGGAACCGAAGCGGCATTGCCGGGCGTCGGCGACCGCCTGGTAGACGATGGCGTCCTGGACGATCTGCTTGTTCGCCTTGCCGGCGTCGAACCCGTATTTGCGTGCCATGCCCGGGAATCCGTCCTGGCGCACGCTGAATTCGGTGCCGATGCAGGTGGCGGCCGACCCGGGATCGGTGTTGACCAGGTTCGCGTATTGGGACAGCGTGGTCACGCCGGTGTCCGTGGCGGTCTTCGCGCTGGCCACCATGGCGTAGGTGTTGTTCATGGGAGCCATTGCGGCCCAGACCATTCCGTGCGCGGCGAGGTCGGCGTCGCGGACCGCCTCGAACTGCTCCTGCGAACCGGCGACGGGAGATTCGTTGCCCAGATAGTTGATCCACCCGGTGCCGGTGTAGTCGTAGGCGATATCGACCTGGCCGTGCAACTGGGCGTCGCGCAGGCTGTTGGAGCCGGTGATATTGGTCAGGTCGCGCACCTCCGCGCCCGCCGCGGTGAGCGCGAATTCGACGAGGTAGCCGAGGATGCTCTGCTCGGTGAAGTCCTTGGAGCCGACCGTGATTCGCACACCCTTCAGCTCCGATACCGGCCGGATGCTGCCCGCCCCCACCCGCAGCGGCACCGCACTGCCCGCCTCCAGCCCGCACGCGCTGACCAGCAGCACCAGGATCGAGGCGAATGCCGCACAGCCGCACCGGATTCGGGATCTCACCGCAGTCCTCTCGGTCCCAGATAGCGTTCGGCCAGCGCACCTAACCAGTCGACCAGCAGCGCCAGCCCGACCGCCAACAGCGCACCCACCCACAGCGTGACGTTGTCCCGCAGCTTGTATCCGGTATCGATGAGAATCCCCAGCCCGCCCGCACTCACCAGGAACGACAGCGTCGCGGTGCCGACCGCCAGCACCAGCGAGGTCCGCAGCCCCGCCAGAATGTAGGGCACGGCCAGCGGCAATTCGATCCGCCGCAACACCGTCAACGCCGACATCCCTTGCCCCCGACCGGCATCGATGAGCGTCGGATCCACCTGCTGATACCCGAGGATGGTGTTGCGCAGTACCGGCAGCAGTGACACCAGCACGATCGGCCCGACCCCGATCCAGAACCCGGTCGTGCGGGTGATCAGATAGAACAACACGATCAGTCCGATGGCGGGAGCAGCCGCGCCGATATTCGCGATGCCGACGAAAAACGGTGCCAGCAACCGAAATCGATGCCGAGTGAGCAAGGTACCCAACGGCACCGCAATAGCGACGACAATCGCCACCACCGTCACCGTGATCAACACGTGCTGCCTGATAACAGTGACCAGATTGTCCGCCGTCAAGCTGGCCCGCTGCGTAGTGGTCATATCCCGATCGAACCCCCACACCAGCACTCCCCCACCGAGCGCCACCGCCAACACCGGCTGCGCCAACAGCCGAATCCGCTCCGCCCGCCGCTCGGTCTGCGCCGTCATGCGGACTCCCCGTCCGCTGAGCCCTGCCCCGCGCGTAGCGCCGAGAGGTGCGCGACCAAGGTGTCGATCGTGATCAGCCCCGCGTACTCCCCGCGGTTGCCGGTGACGACGGCGTTCGCGGTGCTCTCGGCCAGCAGGGCTGCGAGGGCTTCCTGGAGGGTGGAGCGCAGCGAAACCCCCTCGCCCACGGGCGTTCCAACGTCGTTCAGCGATGTCGCGTTTTCGAGCTGGGTGCGGGTCACCCACCGCAGCGGCCGGCGGTTCGCGTCCACGATGAGGCCGAAGTCGCCGTGCTGTTTGGTGAGCGTCTTCCGCAGGGATTCGACCGAATCCGTCTCCGTCGCGGTCGGGCAGTCGCCGAGGTCGACGTCTGCGACCCGGGTGAGGGTGAGGCGCTTCAGCGCGGCGTCCGCACCGGCGAATCCGGCCACGGTCGCATCGGCCGGATCGGCGAGCACGGCGGCCGGGGTGTCGTATTGGAGGATGCGGGATCCGTTGCCCAGCACCGTGATCCGGTCGCCGAGTTTGACCGCCTCGTTGAAGTCGTGGGTGACGAAGACGATCGTCTTGCGCAGTTCCGCTTGCAGACGCAGCAATTCGTCCTGGAGCAGTCCGCGCGTGATCGGGTCGACCGCGCCGAAGGGTTCGTCCATGAGCAGCACCGGCGGATCGGCGGCGAGGGCGCGCGCGACCCCGACCCGCTGCTGCTGGCCGCCGGAGAGCTGGCGCGGGTATCGACCGCGGAAGGTGGCCGGGTCGAGGCCGACCAGCGCGAGCATTTCGTCGACCCGCTCCGCGACGCGCTTACGGTCCCAGCCCATCAACCCCGGCACCGTCGCCACGTTCTTGGCCACCGTGAGGTGCGGGAACAGCCCGGCCTGCTGAATGGAATACCCGATGCCCCGGCGCAATCGGTCCGGATTCTCCGCCATCACATCGCGCCCGCCGATGGTGATGGTGCCCGCGCTGGGCTCGATGAGCCGGTTGATCATGCGCAGCGTCGTGGTCTTCCCGCAGCCGGAAGGCCCGACCAGCACCACGATCTCACCGGCGGGGATGGTCATGGACACGCTGTCGACGGCCGGATCATCCTGTCCCGGATAGCGTTTGGTGACCGAGTCGAGCACGATCTCGACACCGGAGACGGCGGCGGTCTCGTTATCGGGCACGGATACCTCCGGGAGTGGTCAGTCGTCCGAGCAGAACCAGCAGGGCGTCGAGCACCAGCGCCAGCACCACGATCAGCACCGTGCCGGTCAGCGCCTGCGGCACCGCGGTCGGCGTGCCGAGCCGCTCCAGCCCTGAGAAGATGAGATTCCCCAGCCCGGGGCCCTTCGCATACGCCGCGATCGCCAGGATCCCCATGATCAGCTGCGTGCTCACCCGCATCCCGGCCAGAATCGCGGGCCACGCCAACGGCAGCTCGATACCGGTCAGCACCCGCAGCCGGTTCATGCCCACACCGCGCGCGGCATCGGTCACGGCCGGATCCACCGAGGACAGCCCGACGATCGTATTGCGCAGGATCGGCAACAGCGCGTACAGCACCAGCGCGGTCACCGTAGGCGGAACCCCGAGTCCCAGAACGGGAATCAGGATGCCCAGCAGAGCGAAGGAAGGAATGGTCAGAATGATGCTGGCGGCAGCGGTGGCGGCGGCCGACCCCAGCGGACTGCGGTACACCAGCACGCCGATGACCACCGAGACCAGCGAGGCGATCAACACCGATTGCACGACCGCCGAGACATGCAGGTAGGAATCCGTCAGCAGCTGCTGACGATGGTCCGCGACATAGGTCCACAACGTGTCCAGTGCGCTGCCCTCCCACTGGGTTCCGCTGTGAGCGTACCGGCAAGCGGGCTTACATCGGGCCGGTTCGGCCCGGTCTCATCCCTGTGCGAGGGAGTGAAAGACGTTGGCGGTGCGCGTATGTGAGGCCGCGCAGTACACGATGATGCGCTGGTCGGTATCGGAAATGTGCAGCACCTGGCATTGGAAATCGAGCGGGCCGAATTCGGGATGGCGGATCCGTTTGCGGTGGTTGCGGCGCACCTGCACGTCATGGGCGGACCACATATCGGCGAATCGCTTGGAAGTGCCGAGCAGTTCGGTCACCAGGGCCGCCAGCGCCGGATTCCCGGGATAGCGGGCGTAGGCGGCGCGCAGATCGGCGACGATGGCGCGCGCGAAATCGCGCGTGTCGGCATCGGACCATTGCGGATGGTCGGCCGCCTCACGGAACATCCAGCGCACCATGTTCCGCTCATGATCGGGAACGCTGTCCAGATCACCGATGAACGGCCCGGCCGCCCGATTCCAGGCCAGCACCTCATAGGTCGCGTCCACCACATAAGCGGGCGTCGATAGGTTGTCCAGAATCGTCCGAACCGACTGCTGCACAGTGCGATTCGGCCCGCTCACCACCGGCGGATTCTCCCCCGCCATCCGGAACAGATACTCCCGCTCGTCCACCGTGAGCATGAGCGCCCGCGCCAGCGCCGCCAGCACCTGCCGCGACGGCTTTGCCCCCCGCGCCTGCTCCATGCGTATGTAGTAATCCACCGAGATACCCGCCAGCTGCGCCACTTCCTGCCGACGCAATCCCGGCGCCCGCCGGTTGAGTCCATTGGGCAAGCCGACATCACCCGGTGTCAGCCGATTCCGGCGAGCCCTCAAAAAGGCCGCGAGTTCGTTCTTGTCAGCCATGCCTCCAGTGTGGTCGCTGTCCCGCACTTTGGGTGGTACAAGTTGGGCCTCCCGCCGAAACCCCAGCAGGGCGATGCTTTTTCGCATGAGCAGAACAGCATTCATCACCGGAGCCAACAAGGGCATCGGATTCGAGACCGCCCGGCAGCTGGCCGCGCGCGGCATGACCGTCCTCCTCGGCGCGCGAGATCCCGGGCTCGGGCAGGCGGCCGCGGACAAACTGCGGGCCGAGGGCGCGGACGCCCACTTCATCCAGATCGACGTCAGCGACGAGGAATCCGTCCGGCGGGCCGCCGCCCGCATCGAGGCGGAGTTCGGCCGGCTCGACGTTCTCGTCAACAATGCCGGGATCGGCGGCGGTCTCGACGGCGACGGCAAGCCGTCCTCGGGCACCCTCGCCACTCTGCGGCACGTGTACGAGACCAATGTGTTCGGCCTGGTCGCCGTCACCAATGCGCTGCTGCCGCTGCTGCGACGCGCCGAAGCCGGACGAATCGTGAACGTGTCCAGCGAAGTCGGCTCCCTGGCCGGACGCACCAACCCGAACAGTCCTCTCTCGCAAATGGTTTCGGCGATCCCCTACACCTCGTCCAAGACCGCCGTGAACATGGTGACGGTCCTCTACGCGATGGAACTGAAGGACACCCCCATCAAGGTGAACGCCGCCAACCCCGGCTACACCGCCACCGACCTCAACGGCAACAGCGGTTTCCGCACCGCCGAGCAAGGCGCGGAACCCAGCGTCCACCTCGCCACCCTCCCCGCGGACGGACCGACGGGAACGTTCTACGGCCACATCTGGGGCAAGGAGGAATACGGCATCATCGAGTGGTGAAAATGGGCCTGAGCCTACATTTTCGGCCCTCCACGAGCAGTTTCCTGCTCGCAGGCGGCGGAAAATGTAGGAATAGGCCCATCTGCACGCCGGTCTAGCCCAGCAGTCCGCCGCGCCGCTCCCGCAGCAGCAGAAGGGAGTATGCGGCGATCGACTGGGCGTCGACGATCACGCCCTCGGTGATCATGTCCTCGAGTTGACCTCGTGAGAACCAGGCGGATTCCATATCCCGCTCGGACCACTCCCGCTCATGCGCGCCCGCGGTCAATCCGGTGGCCAGCACGACGTGCCCGTATTGCGTGCTGGTTGCCGGGGCCGGGGACACCTTTCCCAGTAGGGTCAGCCGTTCCGCGCGCAGGCCGGTTTCCTCGCGCAACTCCTGCCGGGCCACCGCGATCGGATCGAAGTCCTCGCCCGCTACGGCCCCACCCGGGAACTCCCAGCACCGCCGCCCCAGCGGATACCGATACTGCTCGACGAGCTGAAACCGCTCCCCGTCCCACGGAATCACCACCGCGAAGTCCGCCTTCCGGATGAAGGCGTAGATCGACTCCTCCCCATCGCCCTGCCGAACCACGTCCTCCCGCAGCGTGATCCACCGATTCGAGTAGATCTCCCGACTCTCGACCGTCTCCATGCCCCGATCCTGCCCCACGCCCCCGGCAATCGACCAAGATCAGGGAGCTCCCAGCGCGAAATTTTGCCCGAATCGCGGCACTGACAGCTCCCTGATCTTGGTGGGAGCGCTGGGCGTGCGGTCGGGCGAGCGGCCACTGCGCGCTAGTGGTGGCGGGCCGGGCCCTAGGTGGTCGTGGCGGGCTAGCAGCGGCAGGCGCGGGGCGCTAAGGGTTCGCCGCGGGCTAGGAGCGGTAGGTGGGGCGCCAGCGGTGGTCTGGGGCTAGGAGTGGCGGGCTGGAGCGAGGGCGTGGCGGGCTTCCATCAGGGCGAAGCCGAGGAGGTTTTCGCCGCGCCATTGGGAAGGGTCTGTGGCGGCGGGGTTTTCGGCGGGGAGGCCGATGCCCCAGATGGTGTCGTGGGGGGCGGCTTCGACCAGGACCTTGTCGGAGGTGGCGAGGAGGAAGTCGCGGAGCAGGTCGTGCTGGCCGAATTTGGCGATGGAGCCGCGCAGGACGATGTCGAAGCGGTGTGCTTCCCAGGTGTCCTGGTCGAAGCCGGAGATGGCGCGGCCCAGGCGTTTCGCGTCGGCGGGGGTGTCGGCGGCCAGGACGCGGGTGCGCATGGGCTCGTCACCGAAGAGGCGGGCCTTCTCGGCCATCATGAAATGCTCGGCGCTGCGGTAGGTCTGGCCGTCGACGGTGAATTCGACCGGCCACCACTGGCTGAGCACCCACTTGCCCACCTCGTGCCCCGGGGTGCGCGTATGCCCCCAGAAGAACAGAAACTCCGGTCTAGCCCCGTCCGCCATCTCAGCTGTCAGCTGCGCCCTGTCCACGCCGCCAAACCCTAGCCGACCCAGGTGACAGGGTCGCGTGCTTATTCCGCCACGCCGCCCCGACGCGCCGCCGCACCACACCACCCGCGCCAACTTCGCACGGACGCGCCAGCTCGGCGAAATCCGCGGGTCGGCCGATTTCGCCCGGGGCCGTGATCAACTCGCCAGGGCGCGGAGTTGGGTCATGATTTCGGCGGGTGGGTGGTCGTGGACTCGGTAGCGGGGTGGGTCGTAGTCCGGAGCGGGGTCGAGGGGCACCAGGCGGGTCACCTCGTCCCAGGCGACGCGGAAGACGTCGCCGTCGTGGGCTACGAAGCAGATGTAGTGGGCACGGGGTAGCAGGTTGGGTGTGCCGTCGGGCCAGGAGGTCATGGTGGTCTCGGTGCCGTCGGGATTGCGCAGGTGCAGGAGTTCCGGGATGCCGGTCTCGTCTTCGCGTTCGGCGCGCAGCCGCTCGGTCTGCGCGCGGTAGGCGCTGACGGCCAGCTGGATCTCGGCGTGGCGGATGGCGGCATACGCCGGATGGTCCGAATCGACGCGGTACGGGACGAGTTCCCCGTCGTCGTCGATGGTGTAGGGAACGGTGGACAGCGGCCGCAGCGCCGCCTCGTAGCGTTCCTCGGCCAGGTGCATGAGCTGCACCAGTATCTCTGGGGTCGCACCGAGCACCACGAACATGCCCAGGTGCCCGGGTAGGAAAAGCAATGGGCGCGTTTCACTTCGGACCGCCGCACCCGCCAGCCAGCCCGCCACCAGCGGCAGCGACCCGACATAGCTCTCCCCGTCATCATCGGCGAATTCCAGCACCCGCACCCCGGTCACCGGTTCGAACGCCTCCAGGGTGTTCATGGCCAGGTCGGTGAGGTTGGCGTGCGCGATGGAGTACACCGTCTCGGCGTCCACGCCCCAGCGCGAAAGATCCTGCCTGGTCACGAATTGCACGGTGCTGGGCAGATCGATGACCACCAATTCCGACAGATACGGCAATGCGGGCCGGGCCAGCACCAGATCGCGCCCGTCGACGCCGTCGAGCCGAACCGCCCCGTATCCGGCCTTGCGCAGCACCGGCCGCAGCCTGGGCGCCACCTGCTCCCACCCGGCGGGCGCGTCCGGCGGCAGCAGCAGCGCGTCCACGGCCTCGAACAGCCCCGCGTCGATCTTCCCGTCGAACCGCCGATACAGCGTGTCCAGGTTCAGCTTCGCCGCGTACCCGTTCTTCAGCACATACGCGATCTCGTACGCCTCGGCATCGAATCGGGCGGACTCCACGGCGTCGTACCCGAGCACCTGTTCCAACACCTTCTTGCCGAACCGATTTCGCCCCGACCCGAACACCCCGCCCAGGAAACTCATGGCGCGGACTCTACGCCCGACCGACGACAATCGCTCCCGGCAAATTCCCAGGGAACCCATGCGCCACAACCGAAAACGCGCTGTTCACACGGTGTCCGCGCGGTGCTCACTGAGACGGCTGTCCAACTACGAGCACAATGCGCGTGACTATGGTTAGCTGTAGCGCCATGAGCACGCCCGTCTCCACCCACCCCGACGAATATCTGCCCCGCGACACCGCGGATGTGGTTCGGACCGTTCGGGATTCGCGACGTTCTACGAAACCGCTGATCATCCGGGGTGGGGAACGGCCGGACGAGGAGTTCGGGCTGCCGGATCAGGGCAGCGTGCTGAGCCTGCGCAAGATGAACCGGGTGCAGGTGGTGGACGCGGATGCCCGGACGGTGCGGGTGCAGGCGGGGGCGCGCCTCTACGACATCGACCGGACCCTCGGCGCGCACGGGCTCGGGCTGCCCATCGTCGGCGACCACCGGGACATCACGGCGGGCGGATTCGCGGCGGTGGGCGGGCTGTCGGCGGCGTCGCACCGCTACGGCATGTTCAGCGACAATGTGGTCGAGGTCGAATACGTCGATCAGGACGGGCGATTCGGCACCTGCGGGCGCACCCATCACGCCGAGCGCTTCCGCCGGATCCTGGGCGGCGGCGGGCGCACCGGGATCATCACCGCGCTGACGCTCGAGGTGACCGGCATCGACAAGGACCGCACCTGGCTCACCACCGACGCGCACCGCTTCCTGGACTTCGACACCTGGGTGGAGCACTCCTACAAGGAGATTCAGTCGCCGGGCGATTCGCTGCTGCAGGTCGGCCGCTGGGTCGACACCGCGCCCCTGAAGGTGGCCCGACCGGTCGGTACCGGCACCGTGCAACTGGGCACCGTGCGCTTCGGCCAGTGGTCGAGCCTGCACCCCACCACCCCGAACCTCTCGCTGCGCGCCCGCCGCGAGGTCGGCGCCCGCGCCCGAAAGTCTCTGGGCGCCATCGCCGCCTCGGCGGGCGGCCGCGCCGGCATGCCGGTCCGCAATGCCGCCGCGGGCGCGCTCATGTTCGCTCCGAAGGTGCTGACCCTGCGCGATGCGGAGTACCTGGCCGATACCGTCATCTCCTCCTCCGAGCGCGGACCGGCCTACCGCGTCTCGGTTTTCGCACCCCTGTCGAACTACGCACGGGTCTTCCACGGCCTGCACGACCTGTTCGCCGGACACCGCGAGCGCACCGGCTGCTTCACCGTCATCTCGGCCATGACCTATGGCGTGCGGTCCCGCTACCTGCGCGAACTCGATGACGAGGACCACGGCTTCATCACGTTCACCTGCCGTTTGCGCCCGGCCGCGCTGCCCTCGGAACTGTTGCGCGACATCGTCTCCGGAATCGACGAGATCTGTCTCGCCGAACGCGCCCGGCGTTATGACCCGACCGAATAGAATGTGTTCCGCCGCACTGCCAGCTATCGGTTAGCAGCCGAGTTCTCTTCTCCAACAGCCCGGCTTCTCGACTCGAACAGCACCGGCGGAGCGGCGGTATCGGTGCTGTCGGCGGGGCATCGGTGCATGGTTCATGCTCAATCCTCAGATGAAGGTTGCCTGTCCCATGATCGAATTCCGTGCTGCCCGCCGCCCCCGCTCCGCCGGCTCCCTCGCGGGGGAACTACCGATATCGGGCAAACGCATTGTCGTCACCGACGCCACCTCCGATATCGGGCGGGAAACCGCGCGACTACTGGGTTTTCACGGCGCCGAGGTAATCCTGGTCGCGCGCAACGGCTCCCAGCTGGTCGAGGAGTGCGCCACCATCATCGAGGCCGGGGGTCGCGCGCACTGGTTCCGCTGCGACATCTCCGCCCTCGGCGATGTGGATCAGCTGGTCGAATGGCTGCTCACCGAATTCGACGCCATCGACGTGCTGGTCAACAACACCGGCCGCCCCACCCGCCGCCCGGTCCTGCAGTCGCTGGACCGCTTCCGCGACTACCAGCGCATGATGTCGGCGTACTACTTCGGCCCCCTGCGCCTGACCCTGGGCCTGCTGCCCGCCATGCTCGCGGGCGGCGCGGGCCACGTGGTCAATGTCGGGCCCTGGAGCGCCAACACCGGCGCTGCCCCCAATTTCGCCTCCTACGCGGCCGCCCAGGCCGCCTGGACCACCTTCGGCCAGTGCGCCGACGCCGAGCTCTCCCCGCGCGGCATCCACGTCACCACGGTCCAATACCCGGCCTTCAAGCTCGACGCCGAATCCCCCACGTACATCCCGGATTCCGCCCTCGACCCCGCCGAGGCCGCCCGCTGGATCGAGACGGCCATCCGCACCCGCCC
>NZ_BAAFGR010000205.1:0-11796 GCF_041154655.1 Nocardia sp. JMUB6875 | reverse complement strand
TGGCCTGCCGGAAGGGTGTCGAGGCCGCGCCCGGGGCCGGGTTCGGGGCCTTGGTGGCGGGGACGCAGACGCCTGCGGTGGGGTTGGTGTGGGCCGGAATCGCCACGGTGGCAGCGGTGTTCGCGGTCGACAACAGGTGGCAGGGGCCGGTGGCCGTGGTGCTGGCGTTGGGGGTCGCTGCGCTGGTCGTGCGGCATTGTGTGCGGCGGTTCGGCGGGCTCAATGGTGATGTGCTCGGGGCCGCACTGGAATTGAGCGTGACCGTGGCCGCGGCGGTACTGTCCTTCGCTCCCTAGGAGCCGGACACGCGGAGCATTTCCGGCGGCGCGCCGGGGGCGTAACAGATTATTTGCCGGTGCAATCCGACCGACCAGTGGCGGCGAATACCTCGTGATCGCAAACGCCGCCTTGGTCCGGAATGGAGTCGCGCAAATGCTCGGAGTTGTCATGCAGCTCGGTGTGCTCGTGCTGTTCGCGGTGGCGGCGGTGCTGATATTTCTTGTGGGGGATCGGCTTCGGCCCAAGTCGTGGGAGCACGGGGATGACGCGGGCGCCGGGCACATGATGCTGGACCTGGTGAACATGTTCTTCGCCGCCATCGTCGCGTTCGTGGTGGTGATCCTGTGGCAGCAGTACGACACCTCGCACGAGCACACGGTGTCGGAGGGCAAGGCGCTGGTGAGTGTGTACGAGACCGCCAATGACATGCCCGAGCAGGATCGCAAGCAGATCCAGGGGCTGGTGAAGGATTACACGAAGCAGGTCGTCGGCGACGAGTGGCGGGTGATGGACAAGCAGCGGCGGCTCAGCCCGGCCGCCCAGGCCACCCTCGACGATCTGCGGGAGGCGGTGGCCGCCGCACCGGCGGGCGACGCGAATGCCAAAGCGACACAGGACAAGGCGCAGGACGGCGTCGACGCCATTGTCGAGGCGCGCTACGACCGGGGCCTGGACGCGGCCTATCGCCTGCCCGGATTCCTGTACGTGGCACTGTGGTTCGCCACCGGCATGCTGCTGTTCGGCACGGTGTTCTCCGGCGTGGTGGTGACCAAGCGCAGCGTCATCATGACCGGCCTGTTCGGACTGGTGATCGGCGCGGTGATGGTGGCGGTCCACCAGCTGGATCAGCCGTTCTCCGGCGGGAACCACGTCTCCAGGGACGCTTACGAACTGGCGCTGTCCCGGTTCGAGCACATCACCTCCTCGGGCCCGGCGGCCAGCGCCAATCCGCGCTGACGCGGGCGCCAGGCGGCTTCGGTGCTCACAGATTCGGGACAGGGAGGCAGCGTGAACCGAACCAGCAGGGCGGCACGGGGATTCGCGGTGGCGACGGCGGTGCCGCTGGCCGCGGCGTTGCTAGCCGTGCGGCCCGGCCCGGCCGCGGCCGATCCGGACGCGCCCGCGATGCCGCCGATCGGGGAAATCCTCAGCGGCAGTGCGGGATCCGATGGACCGACCGGCTCCGGCGGTACGCTCGGCCCGATCGACGCGCCGACCGGGAGCGCGCTCGGACTCGGGACGGGCAGCAGCTACACCGGCAGCCAGTCCGGCGCGGGGACCGGCGGCGTGACTTCCGGCAGCACGATGGGCCTGAACCCGACTCCGGCCGCGGGTGGCGGGCTCAGCACCGGCAGCAGTGTTTCGGGCAGCGCCGAGACCGGCAGCGGTGTCGCCGCGAATGTCGCGGGTCTGGCACTGCCACATGAGAATCCGCTGATGGAGCGGTCGCGGCCGTTAGATGCCGCGCAGCCGGTCGCCGCACCGAACACCCTCGGCGGATTGGCCGGACTGGATTCCGGCAGCGTCCTCACCACGTGCGCGGGCAGCGCCGTGGTCGGCAGCGCCGTCCTCGGTCTCGGACTGCTCACCGGCAGCGGCACCGGATCCGGTCTGCTCGGACCCGGATTCATCCCCGGCTCCAGCGGCTTGGTCGGACCCGGTTCCGCCGGTGCGGGCAGCGTGGTGGTGGGCAGCGCGATGACCGGCAGCGCCCTGCTCACCTGCCTGCTGCTCCTGCCGATCCCGATGGCGCCGGAACCCGCCGTCCCCCTGGAGATTCCGCACCCACCAGCCATCGCGCCGGTCGCCGCGCCCGCCGTGGTACCGGCCCCGCCGGAGGCGATTCCACCTGCGCCGCAGCCGGTCCCACCGCCTCCGCCTCCGCCCCCGGTCGCATACGTCGCCCCGGCTCCGACACCCACTCCGGCGCCGATCACCTGGACGGCATTGCAGGTCATGACCGTCATGATCATCACCATCATCGCCGGTGCACGCTCGAGGATCGCCCGCAGCCATCGCACGCGCTAGTGCACCGAGCCGCCGACATCACTTGCGGAACTTGGTCTCCAGGTCGGTGGCGGTGGCCTGGAGGTCCGCCGCGGTGTTGGTCTTGAAGATGCCCTGGAAGCCCGCCTCGGCCTTGATCGCGGCCTCGACCTCCGGGTCGTGGTAGATCTCGGTGAGGCGC
Organism: Nocardia sp. JMUB6875; assembly: GCF_041154655.1. Classification (NCBI taxonomy): domain Bacteria; kingdom Bacillati; phylum Actinomycetota; class Actinomycetes; order Mycobacteriales; family Nocardiaceae; genus Nocardia; species Nocardia sp. JMUB6875. The sequence goes on along the minus strand of NZ_BAAFGR010000205.1, from coordinate 9,329 downwards.
AGGAACTTCGGGTTGTCCTTGTCGGCGGCGCGGGCGGCGAAGATGTTGATGTACTGCTTCAGGTCCGGGCGGTTGGGGTCGTCGGTGTAGATGATCTGGTCGTTGGTGAGACCGGCCTGCCGCGCCCAGGTGTCGTCGACGTAGGCGGCGTCCACGCTGTCCAGGGAGGCGGCGGTGAGGGTGGGTCGATGGTGGTGAGCCGCACCTTGGAGGCCGACTTGTCGACGTCTTCCAGCTTCGAATCCCAGGAGCCGCCGTTGCGCAGCACGATGAGCCCGGCCGCGGCGAGGTTCAGCAGCGGCCGCACCTGATTCGCGGGATTGTTGCTCAGCGTGATTTCGCCGCCCTGTGGAATCTCGCCGACGGCCTTGTGCTTCTTCGAATACAGGCCCAGCGGATAGATCTCCGTGGCCCCGACCGGCACCAGCGTGTCGTTGTTGCGGGCGTTGTAGTTGGCCAGGTACCGGATGTGCTGGAACTTGTTGAGGTCGACACGGCCCTGGGAGAGCGCCGGATTCGGCTGGTTGTAGTCGGTGAAGTTGGTGAACTCGACCTTGATGCCCGCCTCGGCGGCCTTCTTCTCGAACACGTCCCAGTGCGGCAGTGCGATGTCGTTCACACCGATACGCACCACATCATCGTGGTGTTCCTTGCCACAGGCGGCCGTCAAGGCCAGCGAGAGCAAGACCGGAATCACCAGGAAACGGCGCAGTTTTCGCATTTCACGCACCGTAGGTGAGATTTCGTGCCGCCCGGAAGCGTTTGGCTCCCCGGGATCGCAATCATTGCCCGCCGATTGCCCGCACGGTTCCATGGCCGGGTTCGATTCTCTTCGGAGAACACAGTCACCAAGCAGTTCAAGCATGCGGGAGCACGAGTGAAATTCAATCGGGTACTGGCGATCCCGGTCCTGGTAGCAGCCGTCGCGAGCCTCACCCTCACGGCCTGCGGCAGCAGCGATGACTCCGCCGGCAGCAATACCGTCCGCATCGGCACCACCGAATCCGATCCGCACTGGGACGTCTTCAAGGACGAGGCCAAGAAGCAGGGCATCACCCTGAACATCGTCCACTACTCGGACTACTCGCAGCCCAATACCGCGCTGGCGCAGAAGCAGATCGATGTGAATCTGTTCCAGCACCTGCAGTTCCTGGGCCAGTACAACGTGGCCAACAACCAGGATCTGACGCCCATCGGGGCGACGCAGATCGTGCCGCTGGGGCTGTACTCCAAGAAGCACAAGACGCTGGCCGACATCCCGAACGGCGGCGAGATCGCGGTGCCGAACGATCCGACCAATCAGGCGCGGGCGCTGTTCGTGCTGCAGGCGGCCGGGTTGCTGAAGCTCAAGGGCGATGCCAAGCAGCCCACCCCGGCCGATATCGACAAGGGCGCGTCCAAGGTCAAGGTGACCGCGGTCGACGCGGCGCAGACCGCGCTGTCGCTGGAGTCGGTGGACGGCTCGGTCGTCAACAACACCTTCCTGCTCAAGTCCGGCATCGACCCGAAATCCGCGCTGTACAAGGATGATCCGGCCAATCCGGGCGCCCAGCCGTACATCAACGCGTTCGTCACGCGCGCCGCGGACAAGAACAATGCCACCTACCTGAAGCTGGTGGAGATCTTCCACACCCCCGAGGTGCAGAAGTCGGTGCAGGAGGACTCCAAGGGCACCGCGCTCGAGGTGAAGAAGTCCGGGGCGGAGCTGGAGCCGATCCTGGCGCGGGTGCAGCAGACCATCCGCGACACCAAGTGAGTGAGGTCGCGGCCGTCGAATTCCGTGCGGTGACAAAGGTTTTCCGCACCGGGAAACAGCGGCATACCGCGCTCGACGGCATCGATCTGCGCATCGAGAAGGGCGAGATCTTCGGTGTGATCGGCTATTCCGGCGCGGGCAAGTCCACGCTGGTGCGGCTGATCAACGCCCTGGAGAAGCCGACCGACGGGACCGTGCTGATCTCCGGCGACCCCATCACCGGGGTCCCGGAGTCCCGGGTCCGGCAGCTGCGGCGCGATATCGGCATGATCTTCCAGCAGTTCAACCTGTTCCGCTCGCGCACCGCCGCGGGCAATATCGAGTACCCGCTGAAAGTGGCGGGCTGGCCACGTGCGCGGCGCAAGGCGCGCGTGGCCGAACTGCTGGAGTTCGTGGGCCTTTCGGACAAGGCGCGCAGCTACCCGGACCAGCTCTCGGGCGGGCAGAAGCAGCGCGTCGGCATCGCCCGGGCGCTGGCCACCTCCCCGTCCTTGCTGCTCGCCGATGAGGCCACCTCGGCGCTCGACCCGGAGACCACCGGTGAAGTGCTGCGGCTGCTGAAGAAGATCAACCGCGAACTCGGCGTCACCATCATCGTCATCACCCACGAGATGGATGTCATCCGTGAGGTGGCCGATCGTGTCGCGGTGCTTGCCGAAGGTCGAATCGTCGAGTTGGCCAGCACCTTCGACGTCTTCGCCGCCCCGACGGCCGCACCCACCCGATCCTTCGTGGAGACGGTGCTGCACAACCGCCCGACCGCCGAGGAACTGGATCGCCTGGGGGAGCGGCATGCCGGTCACCTGGTGACCGTCGCGGTCGACGATGAGAACGGCATCGGCCCGGCCCTGACCGCCGCTGTCGCCGAGGGCGTTTCGGTCGAAATCGTGTTCGGCGGTGTGAGCGCGCTGCAGGACAAGACATTCGGCAGCCTCACCCTGGCCCTCACCGGCCCGGACGATGCGGTGCGCCGGGTGGCCCGGCAATTGGGTGACGCCGCGGCCCCGACATCCGCGCGCGACAGGGGCGCTGCGGATGACGCGGGTGTAGCGGCGGAGCCTGCCGAACCCGCGGCCGAGGTCGTGGCGACGTCGGCTGGGACCGAGGCCGCGTCGGCGTCCTCTCGGGGCGATCGGAGGAGCGCGTGAATCACACCGTGAGCAATCTGGCTGCCGTGCATACGGATTGGGACCGGCTGCGGCCGGTGCTCGGTGAGGCTGTCGGCACCACGATCTACCTGGTGCTGCTGACGTTCATGGTGGGCGGGACCATCGGGCTGGCATTGGGGACGCTGCTCTACACCACCCGGAAGGGCGGGTTGCTGGCCAACGCGCCCATCAATGTGGTGCTGAACGTGCTGGTGAATGTGGTGCGGCCGATTCCGTTCATCATTCTGCTGGCCGCGCTGGGGCCGGTGACGCTGAAGGTGATCGGGACGACGATCGGCACCGATGCGGCGGCGTTCGTCATGATCGTGGCCGCGTCCTTCGGCATTGCCCGCATCGTCGAGCAGAATCTGGTGACCGTCGATCCGGGGGTGATCGAGGCGGCCCGGGCGATGGGTGCCGGGCCGCTGCGCATCATTCTCACGCTGCTGATCCCGGAAGCGTTGGGCCCCTTGGTGCTCGGCTACACCTTCGTGGTCATCGCCATTGTCGACATGTCGGCGATGGCGGGCACGGTCGGCGGCGGTGGGCTGGGCGACTTCGCGCTGGTGTACGGGTATCAGCGGTTCGACTGGCAGGTCACGCTGGTGGCGACGCTGATCATCATCGCCGGGGTGCAGGGCATTCAGTTCCTGGGGAACTGGCTGGCCCGCCGGGTGCTGCGACGCTGACGCCGCGGCCCGGCGGGTGCTGGGTCAGGACAGCTTCTCCAGCTTCGGCACCTGCCACTTCCCGTTCAGCACTGTGTCTTTCGGCGCGTACAGCCGCAGGGTGAGGGAGAACTGGCCGGATTCGGGGATCGGCAGCCAGTGCCCGGCGGGCACGCTCGGGCCGGGATCGGCGCTCTGGACGGCGATCTCGACCGTGCCGTCCGCGGCCGGGGTGAGCGGAACCAGATGCCCGACCGAGTAGATGCCCGCCGGGTTCTGCACCAGATAGGACTGGGCGTCGTACGCGGTGAGCGACCAGAAAGCCCCGACGGGCGGCAGTTGATCCTTGGCGAAGGTCACCCGGAATCGACTGCCGCCCTCGGCATTCGCGTTGACGGTCGGATACACCGCGTCCCGGGGCAGATTCGCGCCCAGGCCGACGGCCGCGACCTGTGCGCGCAACGGATAGTTGGTGCCGTAGGAGCCGACCTCGAGGTCGAAGGTCCAGCCGTTCTGGTTCTGGGCCTTGGGATCCCGATAGGCGGCGATGCTCTTGCGGGCCTCGGTGGCCGCGGCCGTCAACACGTCGGCGGGGGCGGTGGAGACATTCCCACCCGCGGTGATGCCGCTGGTGGCGAAGCGCTTCACGGCGTCCGCGTCCTCGGGCGCGGGCGGATTGAGTGCCATCACCGCGCACATGCGGTTGAAGAAGGTGGGGCCGTCCATCTGCGCCACCATCTGGGCGGGTGAGCCGCCGCCCGCGGGCTGCGCGCCCGGTCCGCCCTGGACCGCACCCGGATCGGCGTTCCAGACGCTGAGCGGGGCCAGCTTCAGCCGCTCCTGCAGCGCTCGCACGTTCTGAATATCGTTGTCGCCCTTGTATTCGATCCGCCCGAGCAGCCACGTGGTGCCCGTCGGCATGGCCAGCCGCGTCATGCCCGCGGGCACGCTGCCCTGCCACCCCGGCCCGGTGATCAGATAGGTGTACGGCGGCTTCGCCTCACCCTTCGCGACGCGCGGATTCGTGCTGCTCGGATCGTGCACGGTGTTCGTCCACGCGTCCAAGAACTGCATGAGCCAGTACCGCCCGGCCTCGATCTCGGGCACCTGCACCACCATCGGCTCCGCCCGCAGATCCAGCCACGCCTGCGAGTACAGCGTGTCCAGATTGAGCCGCACCACCTGCTTCTCACTGGGCGTCGGCGGATTCTGATGCACGAATTGATTGGCGGGACCGCCGGTTTCGCGAGTGACATCTATCAGGACCAGCGGAAACCCGAACACGTAGGCGTCCGCGGCGACGGCCTTGGGATCGGTGGACGCCGATGTCGTGCCGGTCGCGGTCGAACTGCTACTCGACTTACCGCACGCCGCCAACCCGACGGCGGCGGCCACGGCCGCGCTCAACCCGATGGCCTGGCGGCGGGACACGCTCCGTGGAGACGGGAGATCCATTGATGCCGAGTCCTTTCCGATCGGGGTGACGAAAGCGGTCCGCCCGCCGACCGTCGCCCAGCACCCACATTATTGCAGTGACAACGCAAATACAATGGCTAGCGCACAGTTACCGTAGCTGGGGTATGGCGCAAGAGCCCGCATCCGGGCGCCGACTGTCCGAAACGGCGAGAGCCGCCCCCGGGTATCCGGGGACGGCTCTAGGAAAGCGTGCGATCAGAGGTTGACCGGGTAGGTCGGCTCCTGGATCTCCGGCTTGATCCGGTTCTCGACGAAGATGCCGTGCCAGATCATGAACACGATCAGGGTCCACAGGCGGCGGCTGTGGTCGACCGGGCCGGTGCGGTGGGCGTCCAGCATGTCCAGGATGGCCTGCTTGTTGAGCAGGTGGTCGGTGTGCGACTCGGTGATCTGGGCGCGGGCCCAGTCGTAGAGTTCCGGACCGCGCAGCCAGTGCCGCAGCGGCACCGGGAAGCCCAGCTTGGCGCGGTTGAGGACGTGCGGGGGCACGATGTCCGTCAAAGACTGGCGCAGCGCGTATTTGGTGGTTTCCTTGGTGATCTTCTGCTCGACCGGAATCCGCTCGGCGACCTTGAAGACCTCGGGATCCAGGAACGGCACGCGCAGTTCCAGCGAGTTGGCCATGGTCATCTTGTCGGCCTTGACCAGGATGTCGCCGCGCAGCCAGGTGAACAGGTCCAGGTGCTGCATGCGCGCCACCGGATCCCAGTCGTAGCCCTGCATGGCGTAGATCGGCGCGGTCACGTCCTGATGGGTCCACTCGGAACGGAATTCCCGCAGCACCGAACGCAATTGGGCGTCATTGAAGCTGCGGGCGTTGCCGTAGTAGCGCTCCTCCATGGTGAGCGAGCCGCGGTGCAGCAGGCTCTTGCCGCGGGTGCCCTCCGGAATCCGGTCCGACAGCTTGCCCGCCAGCTTGCGCAGGCCCTTGGGCAGGTACTCGAAGGGCTTGAGCGACAGCGGTTCCCGGTAGATGGTGTACCCGCCGAACAGCTCGTCGGAGCCCTCGCCCGAGAGCACCACCTTGACGTGCTTGCGGGCCTCCTTGGCCACGAAGTACAGCGGCACCAGCGCCGGGTCGGCGACGGGTTCGTCGAGGTACCAGACGATCTCGGGAATCGAGGCCGCGTACTCCTCGGGCGAGACCATGCGGATGTAGTGCTTGGCGCCGATGGCCGCGGCGGTCTCGGCGGCCACGTCGGCCTCCGAGTAGCCCTGGCGCTCGAACGCCGAGGTGAAGGTCAGCAGGTTCGGGTTGTGCCGGATGGCCAGGGCCGCGATGGCGGTGGAGTCGATGCCGCCGGACAGGAACGCGCCGACGGTCACATCCGCGCGCATGTGCTTGGCGACGGAGTCCTCCAGCGCCTCGGCGATCTCCTTGTACCGCTTGGCCTCCGAACCGGCCGCGAACTTCTGCACCCGGAACTGCGGGTTGAAGTAGCGGGTCACGCGCGGGGCCGCGCCCGGCTCGACCCAGGCGTAGCAACCGGATTCGAGGCGGCGGATGTCCTTGTGCAGGGTCTCGGCCTCGGGCACGTACTGCAGCACCGTGTAGTGCTCCAGAGCGCGCGGATCCAGCGCGTCGGAAAGCTCCAGCGCCGGAAGCAGTCCCAGCAGCGACTTCTTCTCGCTGGAGAACGCGGTGCCGCCGTTGCCGGTGGCGATGAACAGCGGCTTGATGCCGAACGGATCGCGCGCCAGGAACAGCTTGTTCAGCTCGGTATCCCAGATGGCGAAGGCGAACATGCCGCGCAGCCGGCTCGCGGCCTTGGCGCCCCAGTAGTGGAAGGCGGCCACGATGGCCTCGCCGTCGCCCTCGGTGCGGAACATCGGCTGATCGCCGAACTCGGCCTCGTGCGCTTCCTTCAATTCGGCGCGCAACTCGAGATAGTTGTAGATCTCGCCGTTGAAGGTCATGGCGTACCGCTCGGGGTTCTCCGGCGGGCCCCAGCGCAGCGGCTGGTGCGAATGCTCGATATCGATGATCGACAGGCGGTTGAAGCCGAAGATCATGCGGTCATCGGTCCAGGTGCCACGCTCGTCGGGGCCGCGATGGCGCTGGCAGTGCAGCGCCTCGTACACCTGCGCCGCCGTGGTCTCGACCGTCCGCCCGTCCGGGGTTGTAGCCGTGCTAGCTGTCAGGAATCCGAGCAGTCCACACACTGCGGCAAGAACCTCTTTCCGGAATCAAAGGAATTGGGGCGCGCCCGCACGGGCGCGCGACGCGAAACCTACTGCCCGAGTATGCCGTACCCGGGCAGATCCCGCCGCCAGAGGCCGTATCCAGTGCTTATGAGGTTTCCGGAGTGTCGAACCGGACCCGATCACAACAGGGGGCGTTTCTTGGTCTACGCTGCGTAGTACTTGGGAAACTCTCAGGGTCGGTTGTGCGTTCGCGTGCTATCCCGCAGGGATACATATGCACAGCCTCCCCGAGGCCCCAAAACTGTGCTGAAGATGTGTCGCCCGGCGGAAGGGAGCCCGGGCGGCGCGGTGTCGGAATGACGACCAGGAAGGCGTTGAGCGTGGCGCACAAGACGAGCGAGGCGATTGGGGCACGACCCGCCCGGGGTCGGCGGGGCCGCATCCTTCGGCGGGCCGGGCTGGCGGTGTCCTTGGGGATGACCGCGATGCTCGTCTCCGGCTGCTCGATCGACAACGTTTGGCTTCGATTCGGCTGGCCCTCGGGCATCACGCCGCAGGCCACCAAGATGCGTGAGCTGTGGACCTGGTCCGTGCTCGCCGCCCTCGCGATGGGTGTGCTGGTCTGGGGTCTGACCTTCTGGACGATCGCGTTCCACCGCAAGAAGGCCGACTCGCCGGAGTTCCCGCGGCAGACCGGTTACAACGTGCCGCTGGAGCTGAGCTACACCGCGATCCCGTTCGTGATCATCGCGGTGCTGTTCTACTTCACCGTGGTCGTGCAGAACTACGTGCACGAGAAGGTCGCCGACCCGGACGTCACCATCGACGTGACCGCCTTCCAGTGGAACTGGAAGTTCGGCTACCAGCATGTCGACATGAAGGACGGCTACGTCTACGACGGCGTCGACCACGAGCGTCAGGACATGAACAAGGACATCGAGGAGCGCTACAAGGAAGCGACCAAGGATGGCCACCCGCAGCCGGGCCCGAACAACGGCCTGCCCGCCAATGACATCTCGTACCTGCACTACGACAAGGTCGAGACCGTCGGCACCTCCAACGAGGTCCCGGTCCTGGTCCTGCCGTCGGGCAAGAATATCGAGTTCCAGCTGGCCGCCGCGGACGTCATCCACTCCTTCTGGGTGCCGGAGTTCCTGTTCAAGCGCGACGTGATGCCGAACCCGAAGCAGAACAACTCCGACAACGTCTTCCAGGTCACCAAGATCGAGAAGGAAGGCGCGTTCGTCGGCCGTTGCGCCGAGATGTGCGGCACCTTCCACTCGATGATGAACTTCGAGATCCGCGTGGTCTCCCCGGAGAAGTTCAAGCAGTACATGGACGCCCGCGTCAAGGACCACAAGACCAACGCCGAGGCCCTCGCCAGCATCGGCGAGTCGCCGGTGGCGACCTCCACCAAGCCGTTCAACACCGACCGCAAGGCGCGCGGTAACGAACTCGCCGACGCCAAGTGAGGATGAACTGACATGAAGGTCGAAGCTCGCATCTTCGAACTGATCACGGTGTTCTTCGTGATCGTTGCCGTGGTCTACGGCTACTTCACCGGCCGCTCGCGCACCGGCGTCGAGTGGGCGGGTACCACCGCCATCGTGCTGTCGGCGGGCCTGGCCCTGATCGTGGCCACCTACTTCCGCTTCGTCGCCCGTCGCCTGGACCTGCGTCCGGAGGACTACGAAGAGGCGGAGATCGTCGACGGCGCCGGCGACCTGGGCTTCTTCTCGCCCGGCTCGTTCTGGCCCATCCTGCTCGCGGGCTCCGGCTCGATCGCGGCGCTGGGCTTCGCGTTCTTCCAGTACTGGCTGATCGCCATCGGCGTCATCTGCATCCTGGTCGCCGCGGGCGGGCTCGTGTTCGAGTACCACCTCGGCCCGGAAAAGCACTGACGTCAGGCTCGAAGCGCCCCATCCGAATTCGGATGGGGCGCTTTGCTTTTGTCGGGAATGGTTCTGGCGTGCCGGGAATGATCCTGTGGGGGAGCGGGTTTCGAAAGGTGGGGTGCCCGAACGTCCTCCGGGCACCCCACCTTCCCCTCATCGGATGGGTGGAGTCCGGAGCTCAGATACCCAGGGCGTGCTTGAGGCGGGTGGTGCGGGGAGCCATGGTGGCCAGACCCAACAG
>NZ_BAAFGR010000204.1:0-11915 GCF_041154655.1 Nocardia sp. JMUB6875 | reverse complement strand
GATGAGGACCTGGGAGAAGTCGTCGTCGATGTCGTAGGTGGGTTTGAAGCGCCAGGTGGCGTCTTCGGGGGGTAGGCCGGTGCGCCATTCCATGATCAGGCCGTCGCCGTGGGCGAAGGTTTCGGCTACGGAGCGGTTGCGGGTCCAGGAGGTGGCGTCGCTCTGGCTGCCGAGGTGGGAGGTGTGGCCGGCGTAGTCGAGGTCGAGGTCGCCGCGGGCGGAGACGATGCCTTGCAGGCCTTCGAGGTAGGCCGGGCTGACCGTGCCGTCGGGGAGCAGGCGGGGGACGCCGCGGTAGAGCGGGGTGGCGTCGGGGCCGGAGGGCAGGTTGCCCTCGAACATGACGGCGCCGTTGACCTCGGTGGGCGGCGTATTCGCCTCGGCGGCAGCGGATCCGGTGACCGGCTCGGGGGCGAGTGGGGGCTCCAGATCGTGGAGATGGATGGTGCCGTCGAAGTCCAGGACAATGAGCCGCGCCGCGAGCCGGAGGTCGTTGGCGATCATGTGATTCACGTTCGCTTCGCCCAGGACCGCGATCGGGTCGCGGAGCGGGGAGACGACGAGAACGATGTTCCGGTCGTGCACCATCCCGACTCCGGGGCCGCGAACCTCGGCCCCGACGGTACGCAGGATGTCGTTGATCGCCTCGTCCTGCACGGAGATATGCAGGCGCTCCGCCTCCGTCCGCGCTGCCACGGCCTCCCCGGGAAGCGTCTCGATCCTCATGAGCAGCGCACTCGCCGCCCGTTCGGCCTGCTCGGCGGCACGCACGCGGGCCATGGCCTCGCCGGCGGGCAACCCGGGCGGCGGATCCGTGAGTTCATGCTGACGCTGAATCTCCGCTTGTGCCAAGGGCCGCAACAGTTCACGCAATTGCTGGGCGGTACGCCCGGCCGGTTCCACGCCCAGGCTCCGGGCGATCTCGTTCAGGTCGGCCAGCGCCTGGTCACGTCGTTCGATCGCGGCGCGCGCCCGAGCCAACTGCTCGTCGGCCCACGCCGCCAACCTCGGATCCGACCAGGTGTGCAGGGTTTCCGGACCGACTACCCAGTCGCTACCGGACCGTTCGCCCGCACCCGGCTCGGGCGCGGTGTTCGGCTCCTCCGAATGTTGCTGCGCCGCACCGTTTTCCTGCTGTGCGGAGCCCTGCTGCTCGCCTGATTCGGGCTGCTTGGCGGTCGCGGCCGGGTCGGTGCCGGGTTTGGTGGGGCCCGGGCGCGCCGGGTTGCCGCCGGTGGGATCGGTGGGCGGGGCGCTGGGTCCGGGAGGCTTCGGCGGGCCGCCGGGTTCGCCGTCGCCGGGCTCGATGGCACGGACCGGGTCGGGGTAGTGGTTGTCGACCCAGTGCGCGACGGCTTCGGCGGTGTGGAAGGCATCGGCGGCGGAGCGCAGGCGGTCGAAGGCACGGACGGTGTCGGGAAGGTTGCCTCCCGCGCGGCCGAGCAGGTCGTTGATGGTGTCGTGCAGGCGATCCGGGGCCAGTTCGGCTTCGGTGACGTCCAGGCCGGTGACGCGGCGGAGTTCCTCGATGGCCGCGGTCAGGTTGTCGTGTGCCGCGTCTCGGGCGCGGTGTGCGGCCGTCTGGGGCGTATCGGCGGCCGCGGCGAGTTCGCGAGCCGCTCGCTGCTCGGACACCTCCGCCGCGCGGGCCGCGGCGGCCTCGGCGTCGGTCTGGGCGGCCTCGGCCTTGGCCAGGAACTCTTCGGCCTGCCGGTATCGGTGCACGGCGTCGCGCAGCGGTACTAGATCATCGGTCCAGATATCGTTCCAGGACAACGGCATTCGGGAAAGGCGGTCGACCTGGTCGAGTGCGTGGTCGATGCCGCCGGGGGCGGCCGGGTCGGTGGCGACCAGGGCCGCCAGATCCGCGCGGGCGGCCTCGACTTCCCGGCGCCAGGCATCCACGGGCGTCTCACCGGGCTCGGCACCGGCTTCAATGCCGCGGCCCAGCTCGGCTTCCAGATCGCGCACGCGGGCCTGCGCCCGATCGAATTCGCCTGCCGCCGACGACAGATCAGCAATGCGCTGCTCATTGCCCGGCAGCTCACCGCCCTCGGCGCGATTGCGGTTGGCGAGGTAATCCTCGGTACCGGGCAGGTTTTCGGGCGTCAGGTCGCTGTCACCCAGCGGGCGGTAGGTCTCGTCGCCGTCGCGCTCGCGCCACATCCGGCCCTTGGCGTAGTCCAATCCCTCCTCGGCCACCTGCAGTTCGTGCCGGGCCCCGGCCAGCTCCGCACCCACCGTGCGCGGATCACGCGGGGGCGCTTCGGGTTCCGGCGGATGGGTGAGCTCGTGGTGCGCGGCCGCCAGCCGTTCGAGCAGATCGATATCCGCCTTGCGGGCCTGGATCTCGGCGCGCAGGTCGTCGACCGCCTTGGAGAACTCCTTGGGGCTGAGCCGCTCGTGCTTCTCGATCTTGCCGTCGCGGTATGCCTCGTACACCTCGATACCGCGGGCCTTGCGCAGCACCCGCACCACTTCCGAAACCTGTTCGGAGCTCAGCAGTTTCCGGGTGTCGGTCACGCTGTCGCGGTAGACCCGATACGCGGCATCCTGGTTGCCCGCGGTGTCGGTCAGGGTGCGCAGCACCTCGCGCAGCTGGTTCGGGCTCATCCGATCGTGCAGGCCGCTCAGGCGGTCCTGGTAGAGCTGGACGGTCTTGTCGATATTGGAGGGGTCCACGCCCAGCAGGCGTCGCCAGACCTCACCGGCCTGGATCAGCTCGTCGGCCCCGGGCGGCTCGCCGACGTACTCGCCGTAGAGCGAATTCAGCAGGTCGCGACCCTTCGAATCATGCACGGGCAGTTCGCCGTCCACCGCACGCGGATCCGTGCTCGGGTCGTAGCGCAGCCCATCACGATGGGGGTCGAGGGCGGCGATCGCCTCGATGTAGTCGGTCAGCGCATCGATGGCATGTGCCCGGCGCTCGTCCGGCCGGAAGATCATGTTCTCGAAGGCGTCGGCGATGGCGTCCGGCACCGTGGACTTGCGGTCCGGTTCGAACCCGATGAGCTCGACCTTGTCGGCGTCCTTGACGCCCTTGGGAGCGTGCAGGTTCTCGCGATCGGCGTCGAGCAGGCGGGCCAGCCGATCGCGGGCGGCCAGCACGGCCGTCTCGTGCCCGTTCTTGCGCAGCACATCCGCGTAGGCGATGAGGTCGGCGAACGCCTGCCGCCGCCGCTCCCCCATCCGGAAACGCTGGTCGCCGAACGCTTCCGCCACCGCGCGCGGCGACAACTGTTCCGGATCCAGGCCGAGCCGGTTGGCGAGATTGCCCAGCGCGCGGTCCAGATCGTAGAAGGTGTCGATGGCATCCGAGGTGCGGATGTAATCGGCCATGCCTTCCAGCTGCGCGGCCCGCAGCGCGAGTTCCTGCCGCATGGTCTCGATGGTGCGGCCCAGGTTCTCGCCGAGGTCCAGGGTCGTGTCGAGCGCCAGGCGGCGCGCCACCGTATTGCGTTCGGTCCGCAGGGTATCCGGATCGCTCGGTATCGCCGGTTCGTGCACGGTGACCGGCTCCGGGGTGGGCTGCACGAGCCGCGGTCCCCGCCCGTCCTCACGCATCAGCGCGACCGGCACCTGGTGGCCGTCCACGTCCACATCGTGGAAGCGCACACTGGGCGTGGTCTTCTCGACCACCTGCACATCGCCCTGTTCGTTCAGGCCGATGGTGCGGTAATCGATTTGCAGCTCACCGTGATTCAGCATTCGCCGCACGTCCGGGTGCGCGGCGAGCGCGTCCACCAGGTGGCTGTCGTGCGCGTCGTCGCCACGAATCACCACGAGGCGTTCGGGGCCGCCGTTCTCGCCCGGCAGCAGCGCCAAACCGTGCTCCCGGTCGAGCACGACGCCGCCGTTGGCATCGGCCCATTCCCGGGCCGCGAGGTCGGAGACCTCGTGCACGCGCTCGCGGAGCTCACCGTCCACGCCGAGGAAATACTCTGCGGCAGCGGCGAATTCGAGTATCCTGGCGCGCTCGTCCCGAATACCCATGCGCAGGTCGGAGATGACGTGGTCCAGATCCGCCCGCGTCCCGATGCGATCGAGGGGGACCTCGAGCAGCTGCGCCCAGTTCGAGCGTTCGTCCTGCATCTCGTCGCGAAGCAGCGCCCGCTCGAACAGCAAGCCCTCGCGGGTGTCGAGCAGCTCCCCGTCGATATCGTCCAGGTGCGGCACCCATTCGCCGCCATTGTTGACGCCCCCGAACTCGAGCACGGACGGCTTGGGTTCGCGCGCAAGGTATTCCAACGGCGGATCATCGTGCCCGACGCCCGCCGCCTCGCGACGGTCGTGCGCCTTCCGCTCCTCCTGTTCCAGGGACTGCGCGTGCGCGAACTCGCGCAGGAACCGGCCCATCGGATCCTTGTCGAAGACGCTGATCTCGCGGCTGAACGGAATAGCCGCGTCCTCGACCAGCCAACGCTGCCCGACATCGCGTAGCGCCTCGACCGCACCGCCGCGCCGCATGAGGCGGGCCCGCGCCTCCTCGACGGCGTTGCGCACGCTCTCCGGATCATCGGCGGCGAGCGGGATGCGGTACTCGCGCGCAATGCGGACCAGATCCGCCAGCGCGGCGTCGCGGGCGTCGGCGGCGTCCACCAGCGGCTGCGGCACCTCCGCGCCCAGCCCGTGCGGTTCCGGCTCGACCCGCACCGGATCGATCGGCTCATGCTGCGGCGCGGGCAGTTCCGATTCGATCGTCATCCCCGCCAGGCGCAGCGATTCCTCGACCTCGGCGCGCAGACGCGGATCGGCCTCGGTGATGTGCGGACGGTATTCACCCCCGTCGGCGGTGCGCATGGGGACCTGAACCGGGGAGATGTCGGCCATCCGGCGGGTCAGCAGCCTCATCAGCGGCATGCGCTCGCGATCCTGCCAGAACCCGAGGAGCTCCTTGGCGACGCGGATCGGATTGAACTGGCCCTTGATGTGCTCGAGCACATAGTTGTGGATGGCGTAGCCGAATTCGGCGGCCGTCATGGCCTGCGCGAAGCCATCCCAGCGCGAACCGGACGGATATTTCGGCGACTGGCCGTGATAGCCCTTGTCGAGTTGGCGCAGCAGGTTGTCGATCCAGCTCGGCGCCGGCTTCGCGGCGGGGCGCAGCGGGCCCGGTTCGGGGCGCGGCACCAGCTCGACACGCTTGGTGCCGTCGGCGGATTCGACGATGCGGGCGTGCACGCGCTCGCCGCCGGTTTCCAGGACCACGTGCCCAGCGGCGGGGTCGTGCAGGGCGGCCACCATGAGGTCGGCGACATCCAGTGCGCGGCGCAGGGTTTCGGCACGGGCCGCGGCCAGCACGGCGTCGCGCTGCTCGGCTGTGGTGTGGGCGGGGTCCAGGGCGGATTCGGGGATGCCGAGCAGTCGCGCCCACTCGTCGCGCACGCGGGCCAGATGCTCGCGTTCGGGACCGGTGGCGGCGTCGTGAGCGCTGAGCACGTGGTCGAGGGCCTCCAGGCCGCCGACGCGCAGCATGTTTCGGAACTGCATGTCGCCCACGAGTTCCGGCAGGTTCCGGCGGCGCAGATCCTCCTCCGACAGGCCGAACTCTCCGGCGAGGCGCTCGCGTAGTTCGTCGAGGGTGAAGACGCGGGATTCGGCGCTGTCCGGGTCGTGCGGGCGCTGCTGCCAAGTCTCCAGCGGGCGTTCACGGACCGGCTCGCTGCCGTCGGGATGGACTGCGCTCGAGGGCAATTCACGGGGCTGGGCAGCAGGGTCGAGAGCCCGGGTCGTCTCCCCCGCATCGAGCTCGGCGAGACGACGATCCAGACCGGTTTCGCGCAGATGCGCTTCAATGGCGGCGAGCTGGGCCGGGTCGGCCTCGGTGCGCCAATACTCCTCGGAGCCGTACAGCTCCTCCGGAGTCAACGGCCGATAGTCCTCGGCCTCGCGCATGGGCGGCGGAGCGGACTGGTCCGGATCGCCGAAGAAGCCACGCGCCTTTGCCATTTCGGCCATCTCGCGGATATGGGCGAGCGGATCGTTGAGGTGCGCCGCAGCCGTCTCGAGGCCGAGTGCGTCCATCAATCGCGAGGTGAACAACACCGCGTTGACCTCGCGGCCCGGCGTCAGCGGATCGTTGACTGCCTCCCGCAGGAACCGCGCCGCCGCCTGCAATGCGGGCGAATCCGCCACCGGATCCACCGGCAGCCCTTCCTCTTCCACCCGCGGCAACTCGAGCGTCGCGCTCTCACCCGGCCGGGTCAGCTCAACGGTCGGATCCTCGCTACCCGGCGGCTTGGCCTCCTCGCTGCCCCGCTCCATCTGGACCGTCGGATCGTCATTACCCGCGAACGTCTGCTCGTTCTCGCCGCGCGACAAATCGACCGTCGGGTCCTCGTTGCCCTCGAACAAATGCGCCGTCGGCGGGTAATCGGGCCTGGCGGGGAGCGGGGTCGACTCTTGGCCGCCCTCGGGCAGATGTGCCGTCGGCGGGTAGTCCGGCTTGGCGGGGATCGAGTGCTGGTTGCCGGGCTCTTCCGGGTCGGGATTCGCTGGGGCGGAAGAGTTTCGGTCCGGGGGCTCCTTCCCGCCACCTGAGGCTCCCGCGCCCGAGGCGGGAGGGGGCGCACCGGTCGGCGGGGTCGCGGCGAGGTCATCGTGACGGGTGTCCAGGGTCGACGCGATGTCGGGGTCGCCGGATTCGTTGTGCGTCACGGCATTCGAATGCGAGCCGTCCTCGCCACCCTCGTGGCCTTCGCCCTCCGGCTTGCGCGCAGCCGTTGACGGATCGGAGTTGGGGTTGGTCGGACCCTGCGGCCGGGTGGGGGCGCCGGACGGGCCCGAGTCACCGGGGTCTTCGCCTTCGCGGTTGGTCGGACCCTCGCCCTCGCGGTTAGTGAGTCCGTCGCCCTCACGGTTGGCGGGACCGGTCTCCGAGAAGTGGGTGTCGACCCATTCGGCCAGGGCATCGGCTCGATGCAGCGCCTCGGCGGCGGCCTGGAGGCGTTCGAAGGCCCCGACCACCTCGGGTAGGTTGCCACCCGCTTCCGGAAGTAGACGGTTGATGGTGTCCCGCAAGCGATCCGGGGCGAGTTCGACCTCGGTAACATCCAGCCCGGTTGCCCGGCGGAAGTCCTCGATGGTTCGGTTCAGGTGATCGCGTGCGGTTTCGCGGGCGCGTTCCGCGGCCTGGTGCGGGCTGTCGGACGCGGCGGCGGCCTTGGCCTCGCGCAGGCGCTGCTCGGCCTCCCAGCGTGAGACCCGATCCTGCGCCGCGGTGCGGTCGGCTGGGTCGGAATTGGCGAGATCGTCTCGGGCCGTGGCGAGTTCGCGGGCGGCGGTCTGCTCCGGGGTCTCCGCGGCGCGGGCGGCCGCGGCGGCCTCGGCTTCAGCGGCGGCCAGGAATTCGCGGGCCTGCTCGTAGCGGTGGACCGCGTCGCGCAGCGGAATCAGTTCGTCGGTGAACACATCGCCCCACTGCTGGGGCATGCGGGACAGGCGCTCGACGTCCTCGAGCATCCGGTCGAAGCCCTGGCGGGCCAGGTTCGGGTCAGCGGCGAGCAGCGCGTCCAATTCGGCTCGCGCGGTGTCGACTTCACGCTGCCAGGCATCGACCGGCGTCTCGCCGGGGCGCGTGTCGGCCTCGACGGCCCGGCGCATCTCGACCTCGAGGTCGCGCACGCGGGCCTGCGCCTCGTCGAATTCGCCTGCGGCGGTGGAGAGATCGGACAGGCGCTGATCCAGGCCCCGCAGTGTCCCGCCCTCCTCGGCCGGCCGGTTGGCGAGGTAGTCGGTGGTCCCGGCCATATGCGCGGGCGTCAGATCATCCTCGTGCAGCGGGCGGAACCCGGGGCCGCTGTTCTCGCGGTAGACCCGTCCCTGCGCGTGATCGCGCCCCTCGGCCGCGATCTGCAATTCGTGCCGTGCGGCGGCCAGATCCGTGGCGACCGCGCGCGGCTCCCGCGGCGGCCCCTCGGGCGACCGCGGTTTGGTCAGCGCATCGTGTTCGGCCGCCAGCTTCTCCAGCAGCTTGATGTCGGCCTCGCGGGCGGCCACCTCGGCGCGCATGGCGTCGATGGTGTCGGCCAGTTCGGTGGCGCTGCGCCGCTCGTGCTTCTCGATCTTGCCGTCGCGGTAGGCCTCGTACACCTCCGCGTAGCGCGCGTTGCGGACAGCGCGCACCAGGTCCGAGAGCTGTTCCTCGGTAATGATTTTGGTCGGATCGGCGGCGCTCGCGCGGTAGCGCTCGTGGGCGACGGTCAAGTCGCCGGTCTCACGCAGTGTGGTCAGCACATCGGCGAACTGCTTCGGGGTCACCCGGTCGTGCAGTCCGCCGAGCTGCTCGGTGTAGATCTTGGCCGTCTTGGCGAAGTCGTTCATCTGCACGCCGAGCAGGCGCGACCACACGCCCGCCGCGGCCGACGGGTTATCGGAATGCGGTGGCTCACCGATGGATTCGTTCATGTACGCCCGCAGCATGGCCGGTGCGTCGCCGTCGTGGATCGGCAGTTCGCCGTCCACGGCGCGCGGATCGGTCAGCGGGTCGTAGCGCAGGTTCTCCCGGAAGGGATCCAGTTCGCCCAGCAGACTGCCGTATTCGGTGAGGGCGGCCAGCAGTTCGGGTCGCTGCTCGGAATCGTGCAGCAGGTCGTTGATCGCGTCGAGCAGCGCCTTCTTGTCGGTGTTCTTCGAGTCCGGCTCGAACCCGATGATCTCGCCGTCCTGCTTCCGCGCCTTGGCCGGGGACAGGTCGTCGGGCTCCACCTCGAGCCGGGCCGCCAGCTCCTTGCGGGCCGCGAGCACCGCCTTCTCGTCGACGTTCTCGCGCAGCACCTTCGCGTACTTGATGAGGTCGTCGACGGCCTGCAGACGACGCACCTTGCGCACATTCGGATCGGCCATGGCCTCGGCCAGCTTGCGCGGCGTCAGCGTGTCGGGATCCAGGCCGAGGCGGTGGGCCAGCTGCTGGAGGGTGCGATCCAGATCGTGGAAGTTGTCGATGGCGTCCGAGCTGCGGATGAAGTCGGCCATGCCCTCGATCTGGGCGGCGCGCAGGGCATTATCGTGGTGCAGGTCCGCGATGGTGCGGGCCAGATTCTCGCCCAGGTCCATGCGGTAGACCGACAGGCGCGAGGCGACCTCGTTGCGCTCGCGGCGCACCACGTTCGGATCGCGCGGTGCGGCGGGCTCGGCGGGCGGTTCGGTATGCGAGACCGGGGCCGGTTCGGGGGTCGGCTCCACGATGCGCCAGGGCTCGAGTCCGTTGCGCAGCAGGGCGACCGGCGTGCGCTCGCCATTCAGCTCGACCTCGTGGAAACGGAGCTGCGGCGGATCCGCCGGGATGACCTGGACCCGATCCGCGCCGTCCAGCCCCACCACGCGATAGTCCAGGCGGAGCTCGCCGCGGTTGAGCTGGTCCCGGATCTCCGGGTGCGCGGCCAGCGAATCGACCAGGCGCACATCGTGATCCGCCTCGCCGCGAATCACCACCAGCCGTTGCGGCTCGCCCGGCAGCACCGCCAAG
Organism: Nocardia sp. JMUB6875; assembly: GCF_041154655.1. Lineage (NCBI taxonomy): Bacteria > Bacillati > Actinomycetota > Actinomycetes > Mycobacteriales > Nocardiaceae > Nocardia > Nocardia sp. JMUB6875. Next base: position 2,449 of record NZ_BAAFGR010000204.1, on the reverse strand, counting down.
CCGTGCTCGGGGTCGAGCATGACGCCGCCCTGATCGTGCACCCAGTCGCGCGCGGACACCTCGGCCAGGTCGGCCGCGTGCTGCCGGGCCGCATTGTCCAGATCGATGAAATGCTTGACGGCCTCGTCGAGTTCGCCGATCCGGCGGCCCTCGTCGCGCGCGTCCATGCGGGCCTCGGCGATGGCGCGCTTCAGGTCCGCCTCGGTGCCGAGCCGGTCCAGGCCGATGTCCAGCAACTGCGCCCAGTTCGAGCGCTCGTCCTGGATCTGGTCGCGCCGCAACGCGTCCTCGAACAGCCGGCCCTCGCGCCGATTCGACAGTTCCTCGTCGCCGTCGGCGAAGTGGCGCGGCCATTCACCGCCGTTATTGACGCCCTGCAGATCCAGGAAGGACACGCGCGGCCGGCGGGGACGGAATTCCAGCGAATCGTCGTCGGGGGCGACGCCCGCCTCCTCGCGGCGGCGCGCGGCCTTGGCCTCCTCGTCGCGAAGCGCCTGGGCGTGGGCGAATTCCTTCAGGTAGCGGCCCAGCGGATCCTTGTCGAAGATGCTGACCTCGCGACTGAACGGGATCTGCGCATCCTCCATCAGCCAGCGTTCGCCGGCGTCGCGCAGCGCCTCGATCGCGCCCGCTCGGCGCATGAGCTTGTAGACGGCCTCGTCCACCACGCGGCGCAGCGTCCGCGGATCGTCGTCGGGGATGCGGATGCCCAGTTCGTCGGCCAGGCGCACCAGATCGCCCAGTGCGGCATCGCGGGTGGTGACCGCGTCGACCAGGGGCTGCGGCAGGTCGGCGCTCCACTCGCGGGGGGCCGGGGCTTCCAGGGCGGGGCCGCGATCGAGCGGCTCGTGTTGCGGCTCCGGCATTTCCGATTCGATCGGCATGTTCGCGCCGCGGAGGGTTTCCTCGATCTCGGCGCGGATTCGCGGATCCGCCTCGGTGACCCACGGGCGGTACTCGCCGCCGTCGCGGGTGCGCATGGGAATGGCGTCCGCGGAGACGTCGGCGACCCGCGCGGTGAGGTGACGCACCAGCGGCAGCCGCTCGCGCTCCTTCCACAGGGTCGCGGACTCCTTGAGGATGCGCGCCGGGTTGAACTTGTCCTTGAGATGCAGCAGCGCCTCATCGTGGGTGAGGTAGCCGATCTCCATGGCCAGCATGGTCTGGCCCTTGGAATCGTTGCCCGAACCGGACGGATACTTCGGCGACTGGCCGTGATAGCCGTGCATCATGCGCCGCCACATGCGCTTCAACCAGCCTGGCCGCTTCTCCGGTTCCTTTGTCTGCGCTGGTGTTTCGCGGGGCAGGTCCGGGCGCTGGACGATCTCCGCGTGCTTGCGGCCGTCGGCGTCCTCGGTGACGCGGATGTGGACGCGCTCGCCATCGGCCTCCAGGACCACGTGGGCGTGGTCCGAGGCCGGGCGGTAGAAGCTCGCGACCATGAGATCGGCGACATCGCTTGCCTGGCGTAGGGTTTCGGCCCGGAGGTCGTCGAGGACGGCGCTGCGCTGCTCGGGGGTCGTGCGGGCCGGATCGAGCAGGGATTCGTCAACCCCGAGCAGGCGGGCCCATTCGTCGCGGGCGCGGGCCGCGCGCACACGGTCCGCGCCGGTCGCGGTGTCGTGCTGGAGTGCCGCATCACGAAGGGCTTCGATTCCGCCCGCGCGCAACAGATTCCGCAGCTGTTGATCACCCGCGAGTCGCGGTAGTTGATCGTCCGGCGTGGTTTCGGGCAGGCCGAGGCGGCGCAGGAGTTCGGTGCGCAACTCCTCGAGGGTGTGGGTGCGCGGCTCACCCGCCGCGGGCGCGTGCGGGCGCTCGCCGAGACCGTGCGCGGGATCCTCGAAAAGACCGTCGGCTCTGGCACTTTCGGCGAGATGCCGGAGCGCGGACAGCGCATCCGGACGCTTGGACAGCGCCTCCACCAGGCCGAGCGCGTCGGTGAGGCGCGCACCGTAGACCTGATCCTCGAGGCTCCGGGGGCGCTCTCCGGCCTCCGCGGCCGAATTGCGCAGATGGTCGACGGCAGCCTGTAAGCCGGGCGACGCCTCGGCCGGATCCGCGGGCGGCTTGGGAGTCTCCTCCTGCCGCGGCATCTCGACAGTCGGCGTCTCGTCCGGATTCGACTGCTCCGGCCGCTTCATTTCGACAGTCGGCGTCTCATCCGGATTCGACTCCGGCGGCCGCTTGACCTCGACGGTGGGGGTTTCCTCTGGGCGGCCACCGGCGAAGTCCCACATGTACTCCGCGCGCAGGGCCGAGAGGCGGGCTTCGGCATCGGCCATGCGGGCTTCGAAGCGTGCGTCGCGCTCGGCGGGGGTGCTGGGCTCGAGCGTGTCGGCGATCTCGTGGAGCCATTGGGCGCGTTTGGCGTCCATGTGGGCGACCCAGTCGGCCTGGATGGCTCGCTGTTCGTTGAACCAGGCGTCGGGGTCGTCCGGGGTGGCGG
>NZ_BAAFGR010000203.1:0-12056 GCF_041154655.1 Nocardia sp. JMUB6875 | reverse complement strand
CCCCCCGACACCGTGGCCGCCTTCGACCACATCCTCCTAACCCTCCACGAACGCATCCCAAACCCTTGACCACCGCTTCAACCGACCGCTACGGCGTCCTGACGAAGGTGTTGTGAAAGCTGGTGAACAACCACTCCCCCGCCGCACGGACCGCGACCCGAGTCTGGATCGAGGACTCCTCGGTGTCCGGACCATCGGGCCGCCGAGGTTTGGCCCCCTTGGTCACCAACACCGCCAAATCGGCTGTCGGAAACCGAATTTCAAGCAAATCCGGTTCCAACATCCGCGTACCCTTCATAAACCCATCGAACCCCGCCTGCATCACCCGCGCCAATTCCGCTCGGCCCGAAATGAATTCGCCGACAACCGACACAAAATACGCATCCCCGGTGAACGTAGCGGCAAATGCCGCCCCACCCCCAGCCGCCCAAGCCTCATGCTGACGCCACAACAGCCGCAAAACCTGCTCACGAGCCAACTCTGAGGGGATAGACCAGGCAGCGGGTTGCCGGGTGGTGGTCATAGCGCTTCTCCGATCGTCCGAGGAACCAAGTGGCTCCCCTCTCGACGGTGCCGCAGGGCGAACAGCCTCTCAATAACCTCGAAGGTCATGGGCAGCAGCGCGGCAAGAAACGGAAACGGCCCGACGTCGCCACCGAGCCGTTTCCCGAGTTGACCTGACGAACCAGCATACGAACCGCGCGTTGCTGGTCGACGGGCCGGATATCGCGGTCCGCGCGGTGAGCGGGCGGGACACGAGAAACCAATCCATCGAGCCCGGTGCGACGAATCAACCGCGCGGAGGGCGACCGATCATCCACAGGATCTTCGACAAATCAACCAGCATGATGGCGACGAATCAACCAGGTTAGGTGCGACGAATCAACCAGATCTTGAGCGACGAATCGACCATGCAAGGCGTGAAACCAGCTATGATCAGGCCTGATAACGACCAACAGTCAGGCGTTGACACTCGACGAAGGAGCGAATGACGATGCCGACCCGACATGGACCAGTCATCCCTCGACGCGCCGAAACGGCAGTCGCCGACGCGCTGACCGACACTCGCGTCGTCCTCGTCAATGGGGCACGGCAATGCGGGAAGAGCACGCTGGTCCGCCTTGTCGCGAAGGGTCGCGAAGCGGAATGGCGCGATCTCGACGTCACCCTGACCAGGCAGGCCGCGCTCGAGGACCCGGACGGATTCGTCGACTCGCCGAATCTGATGGTGATCGACGAGATCCAGCGGGCACCCGAACTGCTGCTGGCCATCAAGGCGCAAGTCGACGCGGACGGCCGCCCAGGCCGATACCTGCTGACAGGCTCCGCGCGCATACTCGGACTGCGGGCCCTGCCGGACACCCTCGTCGGTCGCATGGAGACCATCGAGCTGTGGCCCCTTTCCCAAGGCGAGATCGACAGCGCGCCTGATGCTTTCATCGACGCGGTCTTCACCCACCGGGACAGGTTGCGGCACAACACGACCGTGCCGCGAGCCGAGTATGCCGAGCGAATTGTCCGTGGCGGCTTCCCGGAAGCCATTACGCGAAGCACCGACAAGCGGCGCAAGGCCTTCTTCGATTCCTATGTCGGCGATTTGATCACCCGAGATATCCGCCAACTTTCGGAGATCGAGCGCACCACCGAAATGCGCGCCCTCGTACAACTGGTCGCGGCTCGCTCCGGGCAACTGCTCGCCAACACCTCTCTCAGCAACGACCTCGCGCTCGGAGCCTCTACGGTCAAGCGCTATCTGACGCTGCTCGAGGAGGTCTACCTCATCAAACGCATCCCGGCATGGTCCAGAAATCTGAGCAACCGCGCCACGATGGTCCCGAAGGTCGCCTTCGTCGACTCCGGCATCGCAGCGAATCTCCTCGGAGCCGATGCACGGAACATGTTGCGCCCCAGTGGCCGATTCGGACCGTTGCTGGAGGCGTTCGTCCTGATGGAACTCGCACGCCAGCGCACCTGGTCTGCCGAGGACGTCCAGATGTACCACTACCGCACCAAAGACGGAGTCGAGGTCGACGCCGTCCTCGAGAATCGCCGCGGCGAAGTCGTCGGCGTCGAGGTCAAAGCCGCCTCCACCGTGGGACCGGACGACTTCCGCCATCTCCGTCACCTTGCCGACCGCCTCGGCGACGACTTTCTCGTCGGCATCGTGCTCCACACCGGCCAACAAACACTGCCCTTCGGACCCAAGATGCTCGCTATGCCCGTCAGCGCCCTCTGGGAAGTCACGAGCCCCGACCACTGATCAGATCGGAAGCTCGACAACCAGGTTCATCGTGAACGGCCCAGTGCGGCAAGAAATAAAAAGGGCCCGGCGTTTCCGCCGAGCCTGTTCTTCATGAGTGGAGCTAAGGGGACTCGAACCCCTGACCCCCACACTGCCAGTGTGGTGCGCTACCAGCTGCGCCATAGCCCCGGATGGTTGCCGGTCGGTTTCTCGATCGACCTCGGAGAAGGTACACCATGGGACCCCCTGTGACGCAAATCGGCTGGGCAGGTGGGGTGGGGGCGCGCGTAGACTCGCGGGTGATTCGTTGTCGTCCGGGGTGGGCTGCCGGTGAGGTGGCTGCTCCGCGGGGAAGGTCGCACGCGGGTGAGGCTGATCAATGGCCGGTACGAGTTGCGGGGGCTCGTCGGTAAGGGCGGGATGGCCGAGGTCTGGGATGCCTGGGATCGGCAGTTGCGCAGGCAGGTTGCGGTCAAGGTGCTCGACGCCGGGAGTCTCGCGGTCGGGGAGCAGGGGGAGCAGGTTGCCTGGCAGCGGTTCGAGCGGGAGGCGCGGATCGCGGCGCAGATGAACTGCTCGAATGTGGTGATGCTGCACGATTCGGGGGTGTTCGCCGAGAACGGGTGCCGGTCACCGTTTCTGGTGATGGAGTTCATTCACGGGGAGAATCTGCGGCAGTTCATGCGGGGGCGGGACAATTGGTCGCCGCCGGCCATCGCGCGGATACTCACCGATGCGCTCAGCGGGCTGGTGTACGCGCATTCCAAGCAGGTGGTGCACCGGGATATCAAGCCCGAGAACATCATGATCTGCCGCGACGGCACGGCGAAGCTGGCCGATTTCGGGATCGCCATCGAGATGCGGGAGAACATGCTGCGGCTGACCCGTGCGAATCATGTTGTGGGGACGCAGAATTACTCCGCGCCGGAATACCTCGAGCACGGGCGGTTCACCCATCTCAGTGACGTGTACTCGTTCGCGGTGGTGTGCACCGAGGTGCTGGAGGCGGTGTTCGCGCCCGCGCCGCTGCCGCCCAAGCTGAAATCGGTGCTGGATCAGGCGCTTTCACCCGATCCCGCGCTGCGATTCCAATCCGCGGCGGAGTTCCAGCACTACTTCCGCGACGCCGTGCACGCCGCGACCCGGGCGGTGCGCACCGAGAACCCCGAGAATCCCGAGGTGACGCGGAAGATCCAGGGCCCCCGGCCCGAACCCGCGACCGTGCCGGTGCGTTCGTACACCAGCGTCCTCACCGGCCCGGCCCCGCGCCCGACCGCCGCGCATCCGGGCGTCGACCTGCCCGCGACGGGCCTGTGGGGCATCTTCGTCCACCCGGCCCTGGAGTTCCGCCAGCGCGTCCTCGAGGGCCTCACCCGCGACGATCCCCGCTACATCGGCGGCGTCCTGCTCGGTGCGGCCGCCACCGGAATCGTCCTGGGCTGGCTGGTTTTCGTGCTGCTCGCCTGGGTGATCGTCTCCATCGCCAACCACCTGTGAGGATCTGCGATGACAAACCACCGGGCGGGCCTGGCCTGGCAGCAGTACGTGTACGCGGGATCGCGCGCCTGGCACTGGCTGCGGGTGGCGGCCGGATTCGGCGCCGCCTGCTTCCTGATCACCGTGCTGTGGCTGACCTACACCGTGCTGCGATGAGGTGCCCGCGGTGAGAATCGTCTGCCTGAACTGCCTGGCCGAGTTCAAGTTCGACTCGTCGCGCCGCTCCTGGATCTGGGTGCTGCGCCAGCCCAACGGCGGCTTCGCCACCCGGGTCGCGGACTATTCGCGACGCCTGGACCGGCGCTGCCCCAACGGCTGTGAGATCGACGAGGAGATCCTCGACCACCCGACCACGGTGATCGGCTTCGTCGGCGAATCCGCCTCGTCCAAAACGCATCTCATCGTCTCGATGATCTATTCGGTCATGAACGATCCGGTGCTCGCGCAGGAATGGTCCATCGTGCCGTCGCGGCGGTCCACGAAAATGCTTGCCGCGCTGGAGAACACGCTGATGAACCGGCAGGCCATCGGCTACACCCAGAAGCGCGGGTACGTCGGCGCGCAGCGGCAGGAGAACGGGATCGGACCGATGGGCGCGCCGCAGCCGCCGCGACCGCCCATGCCCCCGCGTCCGCCCGCGACCCAGCAGCAGACGCAGCACGCCTGGACCGGATGGCAGGTGCGCCAACCGATTCTGATCAAATTCACCTCGCTGGCCAGCAGGCGCACGGTGAATCTCGCGTTCGTGGACGTCGCGGGCGAGGATGTGGCCGACGCCGAGATCGCCGCCAAGGTGAGCCCGCATCTGGCCGTGGCCGACTTCCTGTGGTTCGTGGTGCCGTCCACGCTGAACAAGCAGTACCTGGCCATGATGCGCGAGCACGCCGGTCCCGCCAACAAGGAGAGCCTCAACAACAACGTCGAGCACTCCCAGACCGTCGGCCGCACCAAGATGATGATCGATCAGATCGCGAAGCTGTGGCGCACCGCCAACAGCTATCCGCTGGATCTGCCGATCGAACCGCCGCGGCTGCACGCATCGACCATCATCGCGAAATCCGATCTGCTGTCGCTGATCAACCTGCCCGAGGTGGGGATCGTCGCACCCCCGGCGGATTGGGCCGACACCCCGTACAGCCTGAACGGGGCGGGGAACCTGTATCAGCCGGGCCAGATCGACTACCGGTCCGATGCCACGAGATCGCTTGTGCGCAAACTTTTCCCGGCCGTCGATGCGACACTGTCGATACATTTTCCGCACAACCGCTACTTCCCGGTCTCGGCCGTGGGTTGCGGGAAGCGGGCCGATAATACGTATCCGGTGTTCAAGCCGTTCGCCGCGGTCGACCCGGTGATTCACATGCTCAACCGGATCGACCAGCTGCGGGCGGACAGATGACGGATTTCGCGCAGCTGCTGTGCGGCTGGGCCGTGGTGAATCTGGAATCCTCCGGAACGGGCGTGGGCGTGGTCGCGCGGTCCGGAAACTGGCCCGCCGCATTGGGTTACACCACGCGGGAGCTAGGGTCGCTGGTCACCTGGGACGGGACGCCCGCCTCGCCCGATGCGTTCGCGTTGGAGTTCATGCTGGTGCGGGGGCTGGCGGTCGCGGTGTTGAAGACACCCTCGAACGCTCGGCCGGGGACCTGCGTGGCGCATCTGGTCGCCGGGGAGCGAGGGGCGCTGGACGGGGCAATGGCCTTGAGCCTCTATGATTCCGGCAGATTCCGAACTGCTCTCGATGACCCCGGGTTTCCCACAGATCGTTGGGATGCGCTGTCGAAACCGTTGGAAGACAACAGCTTCGCGTTCACCGCTGCCGCCGAGGCCTACCTGGAGCTGGACTGGCTGCCCCCGCTGCTCGGATACAGCCTGGCACGGCTGGCCGGTCGCGGTCCCGCGGTTGAACTGCATGTCGAGCACGGCTCCGATGCGCTGGCAATGCTGCGGGCCGTTTATGGCATGTTGCCACGGAACACACTGCAGGGTTTGACATTCCGGACCTCGGCGGCACCTGGCCCGGAGGTCGCCATCAGCGCCGTGACGCGGGATGGTCCGGGCCCGGCCGCTGGGGAACGACGCATCGTCACGCCCGGCGACCGGGGGAACGAGTCGGATCCTTTCGTCCAACTCGGACAGCAGATCGTCGACTTCCGGCGGGCGGGAATCACGCTGCCCGAAAACCTCACCACGGCAGAGGAAATCGGCCAGTGGTGCTACCGGCGGCGGCTGCGCGCGCTCGCTCCGAACGAGCTCGACGACGACCGGCTCGCCGAGGTGATCGCCGACCCCGAGATCGGTCCCGAGTGGTTCCACGACAAGACGGTGGCCACCCGTGCGATCCGGCTCGCGCTCGAAAGACCCAGCGTGGCAATGTCCCTGGCCCGACTCGACCACCGGCCAGGGGTGCGCAGGACCTTCGAGGAAGTCTTGACCGACCGCGTCATGCACGACGCCCGCGACCCCGGCCACACCCTCGAGGTCGCCCGCCAACTCGGCTTCGACCTCTCGGAGGTGGTGGTCAAGGCCGCCCGCCGGCGACTGGACACCGGCCACGGACTGTCGACAGCCGACGCCGCGGCGGTGTGGCCCCGTCTCCACGACGAATGGGCCACCGGAAATCACAAGCGCCGCCAGATGATCGCCAACTACCTGACCCAGCATCGCACCCTGCGTGATTACGCCGCCGTCTCACGCGATCGAGCCTTGGCGCACAGGGCAATACGCGCGGAAGTCGACGACCCGGCCGTACCCACCGGCTCCAGTCACCTGCTGCGCACCGCCATGCAGACCAACCTCACCGTCGTCGCCCAGGTCGCGGTGGATGTCGCCTGCGACGGCCGCGACCGCTACGCCCTCGAACAAATCCTGTCCTGCGCACCCCCCGACCGCCTGCCCGTGCTCGTCGCCGAATGCGCCCGCTACCCGGCCCTTCCGGCCACCGACCTGATGAGGGCCCTCACCCTCACCCGCTCCGACCCCGACGACCTGGTCGAAGCCCTCCGCCCGGCCTGGCATCACCTCCGCCGCACCCTCGGCCTCCCGGAACAGATCGAGTCCCTGGTGGTGCTCAGCACGGCCCCGGCCCCCGAGAACGGCCAGCGCGGCGGAATCCGCCTGCCCCACCTGGGATTCGGCCGCCGCAACGGCAAGGACCACTCGCTCGCCGACCTCTCCGCCCTGCTCCACTCCCCCGAGGAAGCCATCGCCTTCGACGAGGCCCGCGAAATCCTCGGCAACGCCCTGCATTCCGACCTCGACCAGGTCGTCACCAGCCTGGTCTCCCGCACCAGATCCCCCGACGGCCCCCAGGTCCTGCAGCGCATCCTCGCCACCACACCACCTGACCGCCTCCCGGCCCTGGTTGCCGCCTGCGCCCGCCAATGGGACCTGCCCGCAACAACTCTCATGCACGCCCTGGCGGCCCTGGACCTTCCCCTGGCCGAGCTGACCGAAGCCCTCACCGACGCCTGGCCCTGGCTCCGCACCCGCCTCGACCTCCCCCAGGTGATCGCCCCTCTTCTAACCCTCCTCCCACCCGACGGCTCGCCCCAAGCCTGGCACTCCCTCGCCCGGGAACAGGATTCGCGCCGAAGCTGGCAATTCTGGCGCTGATCTGTTCTCAGGTTGCATCGAGTGGCGGAACTATCAGCCGCTCGCGCGGGCAGATTGCTGCCATGCGGCACGGCGGAGCAGGCGCAGGCCGTTCAGTCCGACGATGACGGTGGAGCCCTCGTGACCGGCGACACCCAACGGCAGCGGCAGGGTGCCGACGAGGTCCCAGACCACCAGGACCGCAATGAAACTCGCGGCGATGGCCAGGTTGGCGATGACCACTCGGCGGGCGCGCCGGGACAGCGCGATGACGGCCGGGATCGCGGTCAAATCATCGCGGACGACGATGGCATCGGCGGCCTGAAGGGTGAGGTCGGATCCGGCTCCGCCCATGGCGATTCCGATATCGGCGGCCGCGAGGGCCGGGGCGTCGTTGATGCCGTCACCCACGACAGCGACCCGATGCCCGGCCGACTGCAGGCCAATCACCGCCTCTACCTTCTGATCCGGCAGCAGCCCGCCCCGCACATCGCGCACACCGACGATCGCGGCCAAGCGGTCGGCGGCGGGTTGGTTGTCGCCGGTGAGCAGCGTCGGCGATGCGCCGGTGATGGCGGTGGTCTGCCCGACGGCCAGCGCCGCCTCCGGGCGAAGCTGATCGGCGATCGCCAACACGCCGATCGGGCGCGCCTCGCACGTCACCACAACCGCTGTGAAACCCTTTTCCTGCAACGCATTCGCAGTGTCACGGGCGATGCCGTCCACTCCGGCACCGAGCATGGCGGCAGGCGATCCGACGGCGATGCGACGGCCACCGATCCGAGCGCTGACGCCCTTACCGGGGTGAGCCGCGAATTCCTCAGCGGCGGGCAGCCGATCAGCCTGCCCGGCAGCGCGGACAATCGCGGCGGCGAGCGGGTGTTCGCTGTTCACTTCGACGGCCGCGGCCAGGCGGAGGACCTCGGAGTCGGTGAAATCCGGGTCCACACTGTGGATTTCGTCAACATGCGGCGTACCCCGCGTCAGCGTGCCGGTCTTGTCGAAGGCGACCCGCGTGGTCGCACCGAGCCGCTCCATGACAACGGCAGACTTGACCAGCACGCCGTGCCGCCCCGCATTGGCGATGGCCGCGAGCAGCGGCGGCATCGTGGCCAGCACCACGGCGCACGGGGAGGCCACGATCATGAAGGTCATGGCGCGCAACAGGGCTCGCTGCAGCGAATCCCCGAAAGCCAGCGGAACCGCGAAGACGGCGAGGGTGATCGCGACCATGCCGATGGAGTACCGCTGCTCCACCTTCTCGATGAACAACTGAGTCCGCGCCTTGGTCTGGCTCGCCTGTTCGACCAGCGCGGCGATGCGCGCCACCACGGAATCCTCCGCCCGGCGATCCACCCGGATGCGCAGCACTCCGGTGCCGTTCAGGGTTCCCGCGAACACCTCGTCCCCGACGGTCTTATCGACGGCCAGCGGCTCGCCGGTAATGGTGGCCTGATCGACCTCGCTGCCACCCTCGACAACGGTGGCGTCGGCGGCGATTCGCTCGCCGGGGCGGACCAGGACCACGTCCCCGACGGCCAGCTCGGCGGCGCGCACGATCTCCTCACCATCGCCGGTGAGCCGGGTCGCGGTCTCCGGCGCGAGGTCGAGCAGGCCGCGCACCGAGTCCTCGGTGCGCGCGGTGGCCAGCGCCTCCAGCGCCCCGGAGGTCGCGAAGATGACGATCAGCAGCGCGCCGTCGGTGATCTGCCCGATTCCGGCCGCGCCGAGGGCCGCCACCACCATGAGCAGGTCGACGTCGAGCGTCTTCTCCCGCAAGGCCCGCAGCCCGGCCAGTCCCGGCTCCCAGCCGCCCGCCGCGTAGCAGGCCAGATACAGCCCCCACCACATCCAATCCGGCGCCCCGGCCAGCTGCGCGACCAGTCCGAGCAGGAACAATCCGAGGGCCAGTGCCGCCCATCGCATCTCGGCCAGCTCGAACCACCGCGTGCGCCGCACCACCGTTTCCGGCTGCGCGGACACCGCTACCGGCGTTGCCAGAACCACGACCTACCTCCCTCACGAACGACGACCGCCGCGACGATACCAGAACACATGAAGACGTCTTCATGTATATAAACTTCCTCGAGGTACCCTGCTGATTCATGGGACATGGCGTCGAGGGCCGCGATCGGCCGACCGCACGGCTGGATGCCGAGGCCGCCGCCCACGTGGCCACCACCCTGCAGGCCCTGGCCACCCCGAGCCGCCTACTGATCCTCAGCGAACTCCGTCAGGGACCGCTGCCCGTCACCGAACTGGCCGACTCCATCGGCATGGAGCAGTCGGCGGTCTCCCATCAGCTGCGTCTATTGCGCAACCTGGGTCTCGTCGTCGGCACCCGCACCGGCCGCAGCATCGTCTACAGCCTCTACGACAACCACGTCTCCCAGCTCCTCGACGAGGCCATCTACCACAGCGAACACCTCCGCCTGGGCCTGTCCGACCGCCCGACCGCCTGACGATCAGTTGGGGACGATGGCGCCCGGGTGGTAGGTGACGCTCGGGTTCCAGAGGAAGAAGCCGTTGTATCCGGCCGCGTAGGTGGCGTCGATCTGAGCTCTCACCTCCGCGTCGCCATAGGCCACGCCGAGGCTGAAATCCTGTAGCCACGGGATGATTTGGGCGTTGGTGCCCGCGGTGCGCGCCCGGAAGTCCTGCAGCGAACGGAAGATGATGTCGTAGGGCTGGGAATTCGGGTTGGCGACATCGTATTCGCCCGCGTGCCAGTGCGAGGGGTAGAGCATCGGCGCGAGGTAGTCGACGTAACGGGCCATCGACGGGATGTCCTGGGCGATCTCGTCGGGTCGGGTGGCGGCGATGCCGAAAACCGCTGCGCCGAGCGAGGATCCGGCGGCGTGGATCGGCTGCTCGATCTCGCGCAGGAAGTTGGCGATCGAATCGGAGGGCGATTCGGCGAGGCCGGGGAACTGCATGCCCGCCAGGCCGCCGTCGGGTCGGCGGATGTAGTCGTACATGACGCCGTCGAAGCCGAGATGCCCGGCCTCGACCGCGAGATCACGGTTGTAGGAACGGATTTCGGGGCTGGCGAAATTGGTGAAAGCGATCGCGCCGTACCCGCTGGAGTACGGCCCGCCGCCCGCGTTCTGGATCACCCAGTCGGGGTGGCCGTTGCGCCAGGCCCAGCCCGCGAGCGTCGGATCACGGAAGGCGACGATGCGGCCGATCACCTTCACACCCATGTCGTGCAACTGCTTGAGCGCGGCGGGCGCGTCGTAAATCGTGGTGGCGGCGCCGGATTCGCGGGCGAGGGGCACCTGCGTGTCGTAGCCGACCATGCCGTCCTCGTCCTTGATATCGAGTTCGACGGTATCGATGCGGCCCTCGCGGGCCATGTCGAGGACCGCGTCGCGCATGGGGTCGTAGGCCCACGCGTAGGCGGTGACGTGCACGGCCCGGATGCGCGGCACGACCACGTCCACCTTCAGCGGGGCGGTGGCCTTGTCGCCCGCGCCGTTGGTCGCCACCACGGTGGTGTCGAGGGGTGCGGGCGGCAGCGCGAGTTCGAAGCTGCCGTCCGCCGCCGGTTGAACCGACCGGTCGGCAACAGCGACCTGTTTGGCACCGATCGCCCTGCCCCGCACCACTACCGGGTCCCGATAGGACCCGGCCGCCGCCAGCGGCGCAAGCTCCAGGCGGGGCGGTTGCGACTCCGCGGTGGCGACCACCGGGCGGCTGCGCCCGAACACGAACACGACCACGGCGAGCACGAGAACCAGTACCGCGCCGACCGCGAGCAGGGCGGACCGCCGGCGGCGGATCGACCGGAGTCGCATGAGCAACCTACACACCAACTTCCACCAGACGCCTTTGCGCATCACTATTACGCCCCGCGCGCGGATGTCGGCCGGGTTTCGCGGAGATCATCTCAAAACCGTTGTCGCCGCGTAGCGTTGCGGCGATGAAGGGCTCGACCATGCTGCGAATGGTCACGGCGGCGTTACTGTGCGCGACCGCCACCGCATGCGGGGGAACCACGGCCACCGCACCACCCGCGGCGACCACCAGCCCGGCCCCGGCCGCCCTCCCACCGGACCCGGCCGCCGTCGCCGCCAACGAGCTCGGGCAGATCCCGATCCTCATGTACCACCGCGTCGAGGCCGAGCCCAGCGGCGAATATGACCAGACGCCAACGAAATTCACGGCCGAGCTGGATCGCCTGTACGCGGAGGGCTACCGCCCGATCACCATCGCCCAGTACCTGTCCGGCGCCATCGACCTCCCGGCCGGTACCCACCCGGTGGTCCTCACCTTCGACGATTCGACCCGCCCTCAGCTGACCCTCACCGACCGCGGCGACCCCACGCCGGACTGTGCGGTCGGTCTGCTCGAGCAATTCCATTCCCGCCACCCGGATTTCGCGGCGACCGCCACCTTCTACGTCAATAACGAGCCCTTCGGCGAGGACCCCCGCGCCCTGCCGTGGCTGGCCCGTCACGGCTACGACATCGGCGTCCACACCGCCACCCACGCCAACCTGGGCAGGCTCCCCGCCGCCGACGTCCAGCGCGAACTCGTCCAGAACGTCCGCGCGATCACCACCGCCGCCCCGGGCACACCCCTCCACTCGATGGCACTCCCCCTCGGCGTCTACCCATCCGACCACGCCCTCGCCACCTCCGGCACCGGGGACGGCACCACCTACGCCTTCGAGGCGGTCCTCCTGGTCGGCCCGGAGTATCCGGAGGCGCGGAGTTCGACC
>NZ_BAAFGR010000202.1:0-12146 GCF_041154655.1 Nocardia sp. JMUB6875 | reverse complement strand
GTGGCGGGGGTTGGGTCGGGGAGGGGGGTGAGGTCGGACAGGTGGGCGAAACCGAGTGTGCGGCGAATGAGTTCGGCGCCGGCGTAGCCGAGGGCTTCGGTCCAGACTCGGTTGAGGAAGCGGGTGAGATACGCGTCGTCGAAGAAGGTGTCGACGCGGGTGGGCCACAGGCGGCGGAATTCGGTGGTGAAGGCCTGCCAGCTCAGGGTGAGTTCTGCGCCGGATTCGGTGGGGTGGCCGAGGGCTCGGGCCCGGGCTTCGGCGGCGATGGTGTTGCCCCAGTAGGAACCGAGGTCGAAGCCGATGGGGCCGACGAAGGAGAATTCGGGGTCGAAGATTCGGACTACTTCGGAGCCGTCGCGGGTGCCGGTCATGATGCTGCCGGTGTGCAGGTCGCCGTGCAGGAGGGCTTGGGCGCTGGTCATGAAATTGTGTCGGAGGTCGGCGATTTCGGTGCGCAGGGCCGAATCCGCACGGAATTCCGCGGCCAGGTCGGCCACGCCCTCGTGCCAGTGGTTGTGCTCGTGCTCGATGAACGGTTCGGCGAGGAAGACATCCTCGGTGATCTTGCACAGGTCGGGGTTCACCGATTCCGCGATCAGTGCCTTGCGTTCGCCGGAGGACAGTCCGAAATCGCTGGTGGCGAAGGACAATCGGGCGACGAAGACGCCGACCGCGGTGGAGACGCCGCCGTAACCGCCGCCCTCGTTCAGGACGCCGCGCAGCACGCGCAGATCCGACAGGTCTTCGAGGATCAGCGCGTAGTTCGCCGGATCGTAGTCGTGCAGGACCGGGACGACTTCCGGCGCGACGGCCCGAACCCGTTGGTAGGCACGGGCTTCGGCGTCCGCGCGGGCGGGGCTCATCGGCCACGAGGGCCCGGCGACCCGGACCCAGGGCAGCGCCTGCTTCACCGCGACGCTGCGCCCGTCGTCGCGGCGGGTGGCGATGAACACCCGGTTCAGATTGCCGTCGGATACCTCCCGGACATCCACGTCGCCGGTCCCCCAGTAGCCGCGCTCGCGCAGGTACTCCGGCACATCGGCGGGTTCGAGGATGCGATAGTCCCCGGTCACGACCTTCTCCCTTCGGACAGCGTGAAACTGCAGACCAGCGCGAGGATGAGCACGACACCCTCGACGACGTCCTGTGTGTAGTAGGGCAATCCGGCGATGGTGAGTCCGGACGACACTATGCCGATCAGCACCGAACCCAGCGCGGTCCCCCACACGTTGGGCCGCCCCCGCCCCAGTACGGAGGTGCCCACCAGCGCGACCGCCACGGCCTCCAGTAGTTGCGAGTTGCCCGCCGAGACGTCGCCCTGGCCGATGCGCGCGGCCAGAATGAGCCCGCCGGTGGCGGCGAGCAGCGCCGAGAGGACGTAGGCCAGGCTGCGGTAGCGCCCGACCCGCACCCCGGCCAGGCGCGCCGCCTCCCGGTTGGCGCCGATCGCGTACAGCACCCGGCCCCATCTGGTCCGGGCCAGGAACACCCATGCCGCGATGGTGAGCACCGCGAAGATCAGCACCGAGTTCGGCACGCCGAGCACGCTGCCGCGGTCGATGGACAGGAATCCGGAGGTGAACTTGCCGGGTGCGGTCGATCCGTCGGCCAGGGTCATGCCGGGCGAAATCGACTGTCCGTCAACCATCACCAGCTTCAGCCCGGAGATGGCGAACATGGTGCCCAGGGTGGCGAGCATGTCGGGCACCCGTAGCAGCACCACCAGCGCGGCGTTCACCAGACCGGCGAGCGCGCCCACACCGAGCACCGCCAGCACCGCGATGACGCCGATCTGGTTGTGCACCACCATGGTCTGCGCCGCGACCGAGACCGCGAGGCCCGCGACCGCGCCCACCGACATGTCCAGGCCGCCGACGGCCATGGTCAGGGTGACGCCGAGTCCGAGAATGGCGGCGACGGACACGTAGCGCAGGATCTCGAGCAGGGTGGAACCGCTGCGGAAGGCCGGTTCACTCAGGCTGAAGTAGCCGAACAGCCCGGCCGTCACGACCAGGAATCCGTATTTGACGACTAGGTCGCCCGCGCGCCGCACGTGCGGCGCGATGGTCGCCGCGGACGTTTCTTCGGTGATCGTCATGGAGTCTTTCCGTAGGACAGTGGAATTCGGCCGGTCTTCATACGGCGGCGAGGGCGCGCACGATGGCATCGGAGTCGGGTTCGTAGGTATCGAGCCGGATTTCGCCGTCGACGAGCACCAGGACGCGATCGGCGACCTCGAGCACCTCGTCCACATCGGCGGACAGCAGCAGTACCGCGCCACCCGCGGCGGTCAGCGCCCGCGCCCGCTGCCCGATATCCCGGCGCGCGCCCAGATCGACGCCCCGGAACGGTTCGTCGAGCACCAGCACCCGGGGCGGGCGTGCGAGCCAGCGGCCGACCACCACCTTCTGCTGATTGCCGCCGGAGAGTTCCTCGATGCGGCTGTGCTCATCACGCGCGATGACACCGAGTTCGTCGATGCCGCGGCGACCGGCCGCGGCCTCCTCGCGCGCGCCGAGCCAGCCCCAGCGATTCGAGACCGAGCGCAGGAACGGCAGGCTGATGTGCTCCGCGATCGACCATCCGGGCACCAGGGCGTCCGCGTGCCGGTCCTCGGGCACCAGATGCACCCCGTGCCGGATCGCGTCGGCCGGATGCCGGGGACGGAACGGCTTGCCGTCCAACAGCATCGCGCCGCCCGCGAACCGGTCCGCGCCGAAAACGCCGCGCGCCACTTCTGTCTTACCCGCGCCGAGCAACCCGACGATGCCGGTCACCTCACCGTCGCGCAGGTCGAGGTCCAGCGGGCGGTGCCCGGGTCGGAGCGGTATGCCGCGCAGCGACAGCACCGGTTCACCGTCGCGCGGTCCGGCGTCGGCGGGCCGTCGGGTGGCCGCCGAGTGCGCGGTCGCGAGCATGGCCCGCAGCGCGGCATCCCAGTCGAAGGGCCGTTGCTGGAGCTCGGTCAGCTTCCCGTCGCGCAGCACCACCAGATCGTCTGCCAGCGCATCGATTTCGCCGATCCGGTGGGACACGTAGAGGATGGCGATCCCGGCGTCGCGCAGCCGCTCGACGAGGGCGAACAATCGTCGGGCTTCGGCGGCCGACAGCGCCGAGGTGGGTTCGTCGAGGATCAGCAGGCGGGGACGGGTGGCCAGGGCGCGGGCGAGGATCAGCAGTTGCCGATCGGAGATGCCGAGTTCGGCGACATCGCGCCGCAGCAGGCGATCGTCCCAGCCCAGGTCGAGCACGTCCTGGATCTCCGTGGCGCGAGCCAGGATTCGGGAGCCTTTCAACAGGGCCGGGCCCCGACCCGCAGCCAGCTCCTCGAAGACGAGGTTCTCCGCCACCGACAGGCCCGGAACGACAGTGTCGGCGATGTGCTGATGCACCGTGCGGATGCCCAAGGCGCGCGCCTCGGCGGGTGAATGCAGCCCCGCCGGGACGCCATCGATCCGGATCTCGCCCCGGTGTGCCGGGTACATGCCCGAAAGCACCTTGATCAGCGTCGATTTCCCGGCTCCGTTCGCGCCCAGCAGCGCGACCACCCGGCCTCCGGCAAGGTCCAGCGATACCCCGTCCAGCACGGCGCGCCCGCCGAAGGACATCCCGACATCCCGCAGTGCGACCACGGGTGCGGGCGTGCGGATATCGGCGGGCTCCCCGGAGTCAGTGAGCGACAACGGGAATCCAGTCCGCGGCGCTGACCTGTCCCAGCGCCAACGCGGGCACGGCCGCACGCAACTGATCGAGGTTCTGAATCTGCTTGGACACCAGCAGGTCCCGGGTGACGGCCACGGCCGGGAACTGCACGCTCTGCTTGCCGAGCTGTCCCGCCAGCTGCAGGGCGGCGGTCCGCACCACGGCCGCGCCGACCGCCGACGGATCGGTCCCGGCCGTCGCCACCCACGGGCTGTCGGCGGCGGTGATGGCCTGGATATCCGCGTTGGAGATATCGGCCCCGACCACCTTCACGCCGCTGAGCCGCTTGTTCTGCACCGCCAAGGTCGCTCCCTTGGCGAGCTCGTCATAGGGCGCGAAGATCCCCTTCACGTCACCGTGCTGGGTCAGTGCGGCACTGACGAGCGGTACGGTGTCGGTCGCGGTGGAGTCGGTCACCTTGCCGACCTTGAACGCCTGGGTCCAGCCGTTGTCGCCGAGTGCGCGCTGCCACACCGCATCCCGGCGATCCAGCGGCGCGTATCCGGCGACATTGACGTAGCCGACGGGTGCGTTCTTGCCGATGGCCGTGGCCAGCGCACCGATGGCCGCGGTGGCGATATCGGCGTCGTTCTGGCTCGTGGTCACCACTTTCGAGTTGGTGGTGTCCACGTCGTAGGTCACCACCGTGATGCCCTTGCCGACGGCTTGATCGATGAGCGGCTCGAGCGTCGCCGGGAAGCCGTGGTCCACGATGATCGCCCGCACACCGGAGTTGATCGCGGTGGAGAGATCGGTTGCCTGCCTGGCATTGTCGGCCTGCGCGTCGTAGACGGACAGATCGATGCCGAGCGCCTTGGCCTGCGCCTTCGCGCCCTGGCCCCACTGCTCGAAGTAGTCGCCCGCACCGCTCTGCCGCACCAGTGCCACCGGCACCGCGCCGTGATCGAACGGCGCGGGCCGCGGGCCGGTCGCCTGCGCGACCGACGAGGTGGCCTGCGGTCCCGTTGCGCCCCCGCCGGATTGGGAGCACGCCGTCGCCAGCAGGACGAGGGCGAGCGCGGGGACGGCGAGGACCGAGGCCAAGCGTGACACGGTGGAATCTCCAGGGTCGGACGGAAAGACAAGATCGGGAAACTACCGATCGGAACCTTTCCGCACACCGCATTCGATCACCGTGATCGGAATCAGCGTCAGTCGGCGAACATTTCCGCCGCCATGCGGCGGGAGTTGTCGACGGCGCGGTGGCCGCGGGGCAGCAGGACGGACTGGTAGTCGCTCAGGGCCGTGGTGAGCGGCTTCTCTCCCCTTGTGGCGGCGAGGATTTCGCGGGCAAGGGTGGCGGCGTCGGCGAGGGCGGTGTTCGCTCCGGCACCGGCGGTGGGCGGCATGGGGTGTACCGCGTCGCCGAGGAGGGTGACCGAGCCGGGATCCCAGGCGTCGACCGGGGCGCTGATGCGGAAGGTGATCGGGAAGAAGCTGTCGATGTCGGAGTGGGTATAGATGTCGCGAATTCGGGGGTGCCAGTTGGCGACGATGTCGGACGAGAGTTTCCACAGTTCCTCCGCGGACATGCGGAACAGGACGTCGTCGCCGATGCCGAGGCGTTCGGGGGTCGCGCACAGAGCGACCATCAGGTAGTCCGGTTGCCCCTTCTGGGGTGTGCGGAAGCGGACGGGTCCGAAGGCGGCGACGCAGGTGCTACCCTCGGCCACCATGGTCAGACCGCGGTCGAATTCCTCGGGGTCGAGGCTGCCGGTGAGGGGCATGCGGCCGTAGAGGCAGCGGATGCCGAAGTCCTCGACGACCGCATCCGGTAGCAGGTTTCGGCGGATGACCGATCCGACGCCGTCGGCGCCGACCAGCAGATCGCCTTCGTCGGTGCCGCCCTCGGCGAATTCGACTCGCACGCGGCCGGAGTCGGTGATCCGGTAGTCCGAGACCGTCCGCCCGAACCGCACGACGTCGTCCAAGCCGGTGAGCAGCCCGCGGCGGAAGGCATTGCGGTCCACTGCGGTGATCATGTCGGCGGGGACGCCGGGAAATTCGTACGCGGACACCCGCTCGAGTCCGGTGGTGAATCTGGTGACCATATCGCCGCTGATGCTGCTGGAGCGGCGCACCTCGTCGAAGACCTCCGGGGTGAGGCATTCGGCCAGGGCGGCATTGCCATCCGGATCGATGTGGATGCGATAGCCCTGATTGCGGGTCCGCGGCGTGGGGTCCTGTTCGTAGACGACGACCTCGATCCCGGCGGTATGCAGGGCTTGCGCCAGCGTCAGTCCGCCGACTCCGCCGCCGA
The DNA here is from genome assembly GCF_041154655.1 of Nocardia sp. JMUB6875. Lineage (NCBI taxonomy): Bacteria > Bacillati > Actinomycetota > Actinomycetes > Mycobacteriales > Nocardiaceae > Nocardia > Nocardia sp. JMUB6875. The sequence continues at coordinate 6,181 of NZ_BAAFGR010000202.1, read as the reverse complement.
CGATGAGAACCCTTGTGCTGTCGTTCATTTCGATACTCCTCGACGATTCCGTTCGACCTCTCGGCAGCTGCGGTCTCCAGGGTGCGCCGCTCGAACAGCTCTGTCAATCGCCTTATTGACATTATCAAATGTTCATTTGATTAAGCCAGGCGGATGTATGATCGTGTCCATGCCCGCTTCGAGTCCTCGCCGCTCACCCAAACCGCAGGAGCGGCAGCGCGATCCCGAACGCACCCGCGCCCTGATCCTGGACGCGGCGATGAAGGAGTTCGGCGCGCACGGCTACGCCGGTGCCAGAATCAGCGCGATCGCCGCCCGGGCCGGGGTGAACGTACAGCTGATCTCGTATTACTTCGACGGGAAAGAGGGCCTTTACCAGGCCATTTCGCAGCAGTGGTGGCAGCAGCGCCGGGGTGAGGTGGCACCGGCGGACACTCCGCTGCCCGAGCAGTTGCGCAGCTACGCGCTCGAGGCGCTGCACAATCCGGACGGCGTCCGCCTGCTCGCGTGGGGCGGGCTCGAATACGCCGGAACCCAGACCCCTTCGGCCACGGATCAGTTCGCGGGCACCATCGCCCAGCTGCGCGAGTTGCAGCGCTCGGGCAAGCTGCCGGCCGAGCTCGATCCGGGCTGCCTGACGGTCATGCTGATGGCCATGGCCATGGCTCCCACCACCTTGCCGCAGATCATCGAGGCCGCCTGCGGGGTCGATCCGCGCTCGCCGGAGTTCCTCGAGCAGTTCGCCGACCAGGTGGCGGTCCTGGCCGAGCATCTCGGACTCGGTTCCGCGGACAGGTGACTTCGCGCCCTCTTCAGGATTGGTAGACGCGGGCCATGGCGGCGGTTTCGGTGGCGAGGCGCGCCCTGAGCTCCTCGGGTCCGAGAACCTCCGCGCCCGCGCCGAGCCGCAGGAGGTCGGGCACGGCACGGTCGAGAGATTCGATGGGGAGCCGGATCTCGCGGTGGCCGGTCGGGTCGGGCGCGGTGGCCGAGTCCCGGGCGGCCTGCACCGCGGCGGGTTCGAGCAGTTCGGTGAGGCGTTCGAAGGTCGCGCTGTCGACGCGAATCGAGGCCGAATCCCGGTGGCGGCGTTGGTCGAAGGACTCGAGGTAGCCGGACCAGTAGGCGGCCAGATCGAAGTCGGCGGGGCGGGTGACGGGATCGTCGAGGATCTCGAGTTCCATGATTCGGGAGATCCGATAGGTGCGGAGCTGCGCGTCGGCGCGGCCGACCAGATACCAGTTGCCCGATTTGAGGACGAGACCGAGCGGGTCGGTGGTGCGGGTGACGAGATGCGGTGTGGCCCATCGAATGTAGTTGAAGCGCACTGCGCGCTCGTACCAGACGGCATTGGCCACCGGGGTGAGGTAGGGCGTGGGTTCGGTCTCGCTGTACCAGCCGGGAGCGTCGAGGTGGAAGCGTGCGGCGATGCGGCCCGCCCGGTCGCGCAGTTCCGGGGGCAGGGCGGACATGACCTTGAGGTTGGCGGCGGCGACGACGGCTCCGAGGCCCAGATCGGAGGCAGCGGTGGGCAATCCGGACAGGAACAGGGATTCGGCCTCGTCGGCGGTGAGCAGCTCGAGTTTGGCGCGGAATCCGTCGAGCAGCCGGTAGCCGCCGTCGTGTCCCGCATCGCCGTAGACGGGAATGCCCGCGGCGGAGAGGGATTCCATATCCCGGTAGACGGTGCGGACCGAGACTTCCAGCTGGTCGGCGATCTCCTGGGCGGTGACGCGGTCGCGCGTTTGCAGCAGCAACAGAATCGACATCAGACGGCTGGCACGCATACCGGAATTCTGCCGGAATCCACTGACAGTAGATGTCAGTGGAGCGCCGCTAGCTTGCTCCTCGTTCCGAACGATCCGAATGGGGAGACACCGCAATGCCTTTCATCGAAACCCGCACCGGCACCACCCTCTTCTACCGCGACTGGGGCACCGGACGGCCGGTCGTCTTCTGCTCCGCGTGGGCCATGGACAGCACCGAACCACGCGGCGTGATGGCCGATCTGGCGGCGCACGGCTTCCGCGCGATCGCTCTCGACCGGCGTGGTCACGGTCGCTCGGATGATCCGGGGCTCGGGTACGACTACGACACCCTCGCCGATGATCTGGCCGATCTGCTCGATCATCTGAACCTGCACGACGCCGTCATGGTCGGGCATTCCATGGGCGGCGGCGAGATCGTCCGCTACCTGACCCGCTACGGCAGCGCCCGCGTCGACCGGCTCGTCCTGGTCGCCGCCGCCCTGCCCTACCAGCTCGCGGCGCCGGACAATCCCGAGGGCGTCCCGGCGGAAGCGGCCGAGGCGCTGCGCGATTCGTGGCGGCACGGTCTCGACACCTGGCTGGCCGACAATGCCGACCCGTATGTCGGTGCGGGCCTGCCGGGTTGCGAGGTCTCGCAGTTCGCACGCGACCAGGTACTCGCCTCCATCCTGGGCACCTCGCTCCAGGCCGCCATCGAGTGCAGTCGCAGTATCGCCGAAACCGATTTCAGCGCCGAACTGCCCACGGTCACCGTGCCGACCCTCATCATCCACGGCGACACCGACGCGTCGATCTCCCTCGAATCCGGCGGCCGCCGCCAGGCCGAACTTCTCCCGAACAGCGAACTGATCGTCTACGAGAACGCCCCGCACGCCCTGTATCTCACCCACGGCGCGCGCCTCACCGCCGACATCCTTGCCTTCCTCGCCGATTCACCGTCGCGCCGGCCGGTTTCGCTGCCGGATGGGGTCCGATACGCTGCGCAACGTTAGTCACCCCGAGTTTGAGGAATTATCGATGGGTTCTACCGTCCTGGAAATCGCCAATGTGCTGCTGACCCACGTCAATGCGACCTGGTCCTGGCTCACCACGGGCTCCTCGGGCCCTATCCCGCTGTAGCGGACGATTTTCACGAACCCCTCCACCGCGGACCGCGCTGGAGGGGTTCGGGCGTTCCGGGTCAGTCGACGAGGATGACGGCCTTGCCGCGGGAGTGACCGGTGGCCAGGGCGTCGATGGCGGCGGCGGCCTCGGGCAGCGGGTAGGTGCGGGTGATGCACGGCGCCACCGCGCCCGCGGACGCGAGTTCGGCCAGGGTGTGCAGGGTTTCGGGCGCGGGCAGCGCCAGCAGCGCGCGCAGGCGTTGGCGGGTGAAGGCCGACAGCAGCGTGGCGCGGAGCATGCGGTCGAGCGCGCCGAAGACCCGGCCGCCGCCCTCGCCGCCGACGAGCACCAGGGCCCCGGTGCCGGTCAGCAGCGAGCGCAGCTGCGGCAGTGGCCGGATGCCCGCCATATCGAGGATGAGATCGTAACGGCCGGTGAGTGTTTCGGTGGTGTAGTCGATGATGTGGTCGGCGCCGAGCTCCTTCACGAACTCCGCCGACTTCCCCGAGCACACGCCGGTCACCTCGGTCCCGAAGTGCTTGGCCAGCTGCACCGCCAGGTGGCCGACCCCGCCCGCCGCACCGATGATCAACACTTTCTGCCCGGCCTCGATTCGGCCCGCGTCGCGCAGTCCGGTCAGCGCGGTCATCCCCGAGATCGGCAGTGCCGCAGCCTGTTCGAAGCCGAGCCGCACCGGCTTGTGCTGGAACTTGACCGCCGGGGCACACGCGAATTCGGCGAACGAGCCGGGCACCGTGCCGAAAACCTCATCCCCAGGTTTGAATTCGGTGACCCGCGGACCGACCGCCTCCACGACCCCCGCGACATCCCACCCGCGCACCCGTTCCCGCGGCCGGCGCGGCCCCAGCGCCAACCGCGCGATCCGCGGCTCACCGGTCATGATGTGCCAAACGCTCGGGTCCACGCCCGCGGCGCGGACCCGCACCAGCACCCCGTCCTGCCCGGTCTCCGGCATGGGAACGTCAGTGTAGGACAGCATTTCGGTGCCGCCATAAGCGTCTTGCGTGATGGCCTTCATGGCTCGTCTTCTTCCGGATACTCGAAGATCTCGTCCAGCGGTGCACGGAACACCCGGGCGATCTGGAACGCCACCTCCAATGATGGCGAGTACTTGCCCTGTTCGATGGCATTGACGGTCTGCCGGGTCACCCCGAGCCGGTCGGCCAGCTCGGCCTGCGTCATCTCGCCGTGGGAAAAGCGCAGCGCGCGAATGTTGTTGGTGACCCGCGTCGGCTTCACCACGGCGGCATCCCCCGCCGGTAGGCGGCGAGCTTGGTGGCCCCGCCGACCACGGCCGCGAGGGTGAAACCCAGGTAGATGACGTTCGCGATCCAGAACCGATCCCCATCGGCCATGGCCAGCACCAGCGCCGCGATCGCACCGAGCGCGATGAACGCGTTGCCGACCTGCGTTCCGCGCGAATCGATTTCACGATCGCGTTGATCGCGGCGGTCGCAGTCGCGGGAGACGATCGCGACGGTGATGCTCGCCAGGATCGAGACCGCGATGGACGCGCCGACCGCCCAGAGCAGCGGCACGACGTAGGCCACGTCCACCAATGCCGAGTGCCGCGCCCGGGCCAGCACGACGATCAGATAGATCGCGTAGGAGACCACGGCCGCGGCACCCAGTATCCAGGTTCGCTTCTCCTCGTAGGGCATGAATGCAACGTAAAGCAAACCCGACTCGATGTACAGAATTTTTTACATGCCAGGGAAGGTGGAGATGGGCAGTCCAGTGATGGATTCGTCTTCGCCACAGTCGATTCCATCGGATAGTGTCGCGTTATGGCAGACATCGAAGCCCCGGATCGGATCGAGTCCATCGGGCCGGAATTCTTCGCCGATCCGCATTCGCACTATCGCCGTTGGCGTGAGAACGGGCCGGTGCGCCAGGTTCGGTTCCCCGACGGGCTGATTCGCTGGGTCATTCTCGACTACGCCGCGGGCCGCGCCGCGCTGAACGACCCCCGCCTGGCCAAGAACGCGGTCACCACCAACCGACTGATCAGCCGCAAACGCGGTGTGCCCGAAGCGGCCCCGGAGGATCTGGCGCTGCTCACCAATATGCTCAACACCGATCCGCCCGACCACACCCGGCTGCGCAAGCTGGTGACCCGCGCCTTCACCCCGCGCCGGGTGGCCGCGCTGGCCCCGCGCATCGAGGAGATCGCCGCAGAACTGGTCGACGCCATGGACGGTCGAGCCGAAGCGGATCTGCTGCACGATTTCGCCGAGCCGCTGCCGATCACGGTGATCTGCGAGCTGCTCGGGGTGCCGATCGAGGACCGCGCGGATTTCCAGCACTGGACCAAGGCGCTGGTCGCGGTGGCGGGTGTGGAGGACGAACGCGAGCATGCCACTCGGGCCATGGCCGGCTATCTGACCCGGCTGGTCCGGGAGAAGATCGCCGCGCCCGCCGCCGATCTGCTGTCCGCCCTGGCCGTTCCCGCCGAGGACGGTGACACGCTCACCGAGGCCGAACTCGTCGGCATGGCGTTCCTGCTGCTGGTCGCCGGGCACGACACCACCGTCAATCTGATCGCCAACGGCACCCTGGCCCTGCTCCGCAACCCGGCGCAATTCCAAGCCCTGCGTGACGATCCGGAGCTGATTCCCGGTGCGGTCGAGGAGTTCCTGCGCTTCGACGGCCCGGTGAACATGAGCACCATCCGGCACACCTCCGAACCGATCACCATCGCGGGCGTGGACATCCCCCAGGGCGAATTCGTCTTCATCGCCCTGGTCGCCGCCAATCGCGACCCGGACCGCTACCTCTCCCCCGACGACCTCGAGCTCGACCGCGACACCACCGGCCACCTGGCCTTCGGCCACGGCATCCATTTCTGCGTCGGCGCTCCCCTGGCCCGCCTGGAGGCTCGAATCGCGTTTTCCGCCTTGCTATCCCGGTTCCCGAAGCTACGGCTGTCCGCGGAAGCCGAGACCCTGGCCTGGCATCCGAGCACCCTCATTCACGCCCTGCGTGAACTCCCGGTACTGCTGGACTGACTACCGCTGGGCCCGCATGTAGCAGTTCGTCTGGATCACCGCGCCGGTATCCAGGCGCTCGGTCCACCCGCCGGGCCCCACCAGTCGAACCGTATCCGGCCACGGCTGATACGGCTTGCCCTGCGCGTCGTGCCCCGGATAGGGCACATATCCCCAGTAGCAGGTGAACCCGCTGGCGGGCGGCGAGAACACCCATACCTCCGCCCCGATATCCACCCCCACCGCGACCTGCCGAACCTGCTGCTGCGCAACAACATCCGGCTCCCCATTGCTCACATC
>NZ_BAAFGR010000201.1:0-12157 GCF_041154655.1 Nocardia sp. JMUB6875 | reverse complement strand
GGAGGACCGCCATGCTCGGCACCGTCGAGGAGATCCGGCGCGACGCGGACGATATCGATCCGCGCCGCCTGGGCCTGGTGGTCCTGGTCGCGGCCCTGATGGCCGCCGGGGTGGGAGCGGGCATGTGGCTCACCGGTTCCGGTGATCGCCCGATCGCGGATACCTCGATCGTCAATGTGGTGCGCCCGCGCCACGACAGCCCGGCGCCCGGTCGGCGGCCGCCCGAGATCGCGCCGGTCGTCCAGGCTCCGGCCGCGCCGAATCCCGCTCCGGCCGAGGCGAATCCGGCCCCGCCCGCGCCGCCGATCGTGCCCGCGGCGCCGCATCCGGTGGAGATCCCGGTCGTGATCGGCCCGGACACCTCGGGTCCTGTCGACGCGCCGCCGGATGTGCCCGCACCGCCGGACGATTCGGCTCCGGTCCCGAACTAGACGCCGGAAATACCCGCGAGCTGGCCGATTCCGTAGGTGACGGCCATGGCCAGCGCACCGCCGATGACGACCCGCAGCACCGCGCGGCGCGGATTGCTGCCGCCCAGACGGGAACTCACCGATCCGGTGATGGCCAGTGCCACCAGCACGGCGGCGAAACAGACCGGGATGCGCCACTGCACCGGCGGCAGCAGGATGGCCAGGATCGGCAGGATCGCGCCCAGGGTGAAGGAGATCGCCGAGGACAGCGCGGCCTGCCAGGGGTTGGTGAGATCGTGTGGGTCCAAACCCAATTCGGCCTCGGCGTGCGCGGCGAAGGCGTCGTGTGCGGTGAGCTCCTCGGCCACCTGGCGGGCGGTCTCGGGCGTGAGGCCCTTGGCCTCGTAGATCTGGGTGAGCTCGGCAAGCTCGTAGTCCGGCTCCTCGGCCAGCTCCTGCCGCTCCTTGGACAGCAGCGCGCGCTCGGTGTCGCGCTGGGTGCTGACCGAGACGTATTCGCCGACGGCCATCGAGATGGCGCCCGCGGCCAGGCCCGCGATGCCCGCGGTGAGGATGGCGCTGGTGTCGGTGGAGGCGGCGGCGACGCCGACCACCAGACCCGCGGTCGAGACGATGCCGTCGTTCGCGCCGAGCACGCCCGCGCGCAGCCAGTTCAGCTTGGACGCGAGGCTGGCGTCGTGTGGCTCGTGCGGGTGCGCCGCGCCGGTCGGGTCGGCTCCGGAGGTGTCGTCCACGTGGGCAGCCTAATTCACCGGCGGGCGGTCATGCGGTAACGCGATCGGGCGAGGGATGGCTCCCATTTGCGGGGTGTGCGGACGGTTTGCTGCAACGATGGTGATCATGGTGCGTTTCTGCAGTCGGTACTGGGCGGTCATCCTCCCGCTGGTGGCAGCCGTGGTGCTGGCGGCCTCGTGGGGCCGGGAGCTGAACCCGGTGGTGGCGGTCGTGGTCGGGGTCTGGCTGATCGGCGCGACGCTCTCGGCGGTCTATCACGCGGAGACGGTGGCGCATCGGGTCGGCGAGCCGTTCGGATCGCTCATCCTCGCGGTCGCGGTGACCATCATCGAGGTCGGACTGATCGTGACGCTCATGGTGTCCAGCGGTGAGAAGGCCGCCTCGCTGGCGCGCGATACCGTCTTCGCCGCCGTAATGATCACGTGCAACGGCATTTTCGGCCTGTCACTGCTGGTGGGTGCGCTGCGGCGCCGGGTGGCGGTCTTCAACGCCGAGGGCACCGGCGCGGCGCTGGCCACGGTCGCGACGCTGGCCACGCTCAGTCTCGTGCTGCCGACCTTCACCACCAGCGAGCCCGGCCCGGTCTTCTCGGCCTCGCAGTTGATCTTCGCGGCGGTGGCCTCGCTGGTGCTCTACGGCGTCTTCGTGATGGTGCAGACGGTCCGCCATCCCGATGACTTCCTGCCCGTCGAGGGCGTGGCGGTCACCGCGGACGACGAGCACGAGGACCCGCCCACCAAGCGGCAGGCGCTGCTCAGTCTGGGTTTGCTGCTGGTTGCCTTGATCGGTGTGGTCGGCCTGGCGAAGGTGGTCTCGCCCAATATCGAATCCGGTATCGCCGCGGCCGGACTGCCGCAGTCCGCGGTCGGTGTGGTCATCGCGCTGCTGGTGCTGCTGCCCGAGACCATCGCGGCCGTGCGCGCCGCGCGCCGCGAGCGCATGCAGATCTCGCTGAATCTCGCGCTGGGTTCGGCCATGGCCAGCATCGGCCTGACCATTCCGGCCATCGCGTTGGCCTCGATCTGGATCGAGGGCCCGCTCATGCTCGGCCTGGGCGCGACCCAGATGGTGCTGCTGGCGCTGACGGTGGTCGTCGGCGCGCTGACCGTGGTGCCGGGACGCGCGACCCTGCTCCAGGGCTGTGTGCACCTGGTGTTGTTCTCCGCCTTCGTTTTTCTGGCGGTCAGCCCGTAGTCAGGAGTCCCAGCGGTAGACCTGGCCGTCGCGCATTTCGACCGACGTCGCGGGTTTGGTCGCGTGGTGCCGGGACAGCAGGGCCATCACCTGAACCCGCCCGCGCGTGGTGACGCCGTCCTCGGTCCAATGCACATAGGGGTGCACGAGTTTCGCGAATTCCGCCCAGTCGCCGGCCTCTATCGAGTGCAGGACCGCCGACACTGTGTTGTCCACAGCGACAGTGAACACGCCGCATCCGGGTTACGCGTGGGTTCGATGGGAAATCAGGGGTTGCTGCCAAATCACTCAATTCTCGTTCGGGTATGGCTGAGGGTCTCGAAACGGTCTCTGCGAGGGTTCGCGCAAGGGGTGCTGGAGATCACATGGGCACCCGACCGGCTCTGATAACAGGTTCTAGAACCGCAGGTCGCGCGCATGCCCGTCCCGTTGACCGGGCGTGACAGATCGCGTACTCGTCGGTAGCTTGATGGTCTCGATCACATCACAAAGCGATTTGTTGTAACTCGCTGTAACCATTAGCTTTGATGGCAGGCAGTGTTGCCGATCACGGAGAAGAATTTTGAAGCTCGCCACCTCACGCCGGTTCCGGCGTCCTGATGAAGTAGTCCCGCGATGACCCGGGCCGTCCAGAGTCGGTCCGCCGTGCGCATCGTCCGCGACAACTTCTCCGGCACCACGGTGGCGTCGCTGCGCACCTTCGGGCGCGCGGTCGGCATTGCCGAGGAGGCGGTGGTCGGCACCTTCACCGATATCGCGCGCCGCCAATTCCAGTGGAAAGAGGCCATTCTCCAGGCCTGGCGGCTCATCACCGTCACCGCGATTCCGGCGGTGCTCATCGCGATCCCGTTCGGCGTCATCGTTTCCGTGCAGGTCGGCAACCTGATCCACACCCTCGGCGCGGATTCGCTGCTGGGCGCGACCGGCGGTCTGGGCGTCATCAAACAGGGCGCGCCGCTGGCCACCGGCTTCCTGCTGGGCGGCGCGGGGGCCGCGGCGCTGGCGGCGGATCTGGGCGCGCGCACCATCCGCGAGGAGATCGACGCGCTGAACACCATGGGCATCAGCCCGATTCACCGCCTGGTGATCCCGCGGCTGGTCGCCATGGTCTTCGTCGCGCCGCTGCTGAACGTGCTCATCATCTTCGTGGGCGTGCTCGCGGGTTACGGCGTCGCCATCGGCGGGCAGGGCGTGACGCCCGGCTCGTACTGGTCCACCTTCGGCTCCTTCACCACCACCGCCGATGTGTGGGTGTCGCTGCTGAAGGCCGTGATCTTCGGCTTCCTCGTGGTGATCATCGCCTGCCAGCGCGGGCTCGAGGCCAAGGGCGGACCGCGCGGTGTGGCCGACGCGGTGAACGCGGCGGTGGTGCTGTCGGTGGTGTCCATCGTGACCGTGAACCTGGTCGCCACCCAGATCACCGATATGTTCCTGCCGACGAGGCTGGCCTGATGTCGGCTACCTACGTGCCCAAGGGGCTGGGCTGGGCCGCGCGCGCCTATCGCCGCCGGGGACTGATCCTGCGCCGGGTGGAGAACCTGGGCTTCGTGCTGGCCTTCGTCTGGCAGGTGCTCTCGTCGATCCCGTTGACGCTCAAGCGCTATCGCAGCGAGACCATGCGCGCCATCTCCGATATGACCTGGGGCCGCGGCTCGGTCATCGTGGGCGGCGGCACCGTGCCGATGATGATCGTGCTCGGCCTGGTCATGGGCGCGTCGGTGGCGGTGGAGTCGTTCACGACGCTGGACATGCTGGGCATGGGGCCGGTGTCGGGTCTGGTGTCGGCCTACGCCACCACCCGTGAGCTGGCCCCCATCGCCGCGGCCATCGGTTTCGCGGCGCAGGCGGGCTGCCGCATGACCGCCGAGATCGGGTCCATGCGCATCTCCGAGGAGATCGACGCCATCGAATCCCTGGGCCTGCGTTCGGTTCCCTTCGTGGTGACCACCCGCGTGCTGGCGGGCGCGGTCGCCATCATTCCGACCTTCCTGATCGCGCTGATCCTGTCCTACGCGGCCTGCCGCGGGCTGATCACGCTGGTGCACGGGGCCTCGGCGGGCGTGTACGACCACTATTTCTTCCAGTTCGTGTCCGGATTCGACGTGATCGCGGCCGTGGTGAAGGTGGCCATCTTCGCGGTGGTCGTCATCCTGATCCACTGCTACTACGGCTTTTTCGCCACCGGCGGTCCCGAGGGCGTGGGTATCGCCTCGGGCAAGGCCGTGCGCGCGTCGTCGGTGGCGATCATCGCCATGGACATGGTGCTGTCGCTGTCCCTCTGGGGCTTCAACTCGGCGATTACGTTCACGGGGTAGGGGATGCCGAATTACGGAATGCCGGGTGTGGCCGTCGATCGCAAGCGCGCGTTGACGGTCGGCGCGATCGCGCTGGCACTGGTGATCGCCGTCGCGGCGGGCTGGTCGCTGTACCGGTCGCAGCAGGCCGAACCGGGGCTGCCGATCTCGCTGCGCACCGAGGAGATCGGTGACGGCGTGCTGGTCGGCACCGAGGTGCGGGCCAATGGCATGGTGGTCGGCAAGGTCACCGATATCGCGCCGGACCAGCATGGGACGCAGCAGATCTCGCTGCGCCTGGACGACACCAAGCTGTTCGGGCTGGACGACAGCCTGCAGGTGGATTACGCGCCCGCCAACCTCTTCGGCATCAGCGAGATCGAATTGCGCCGGGGCACGGGCGGTTCGCCGCTGCGCTCGGGCACGGTGCTGGACTTCACCGGGCCCAGAGCGTCGGATGTTTACGACGCCACCATGGGCTCGATTCTGCGCAGCGCCTCGCAGGTTGGCGGTTCGGTGCTGACGCCGCAGATGGCCTCGGTCATCGCGCAGGCCGCCGCCGACACCGCCGCGTTCACCCCGCTGGTGCAGGCGCTGATCGTGGCGCAGCGGACCATCGCCGACAACCAGACCATGCCGATGTCGCAGCTGTTCGGCGCGCTCGGCCCGGCCTTCGACGGCGGCGGCAAGTTCGCGGGCGCGACCGTGCAGGTGATCGACCTGCTGCGCAGCATCCAGCGGCTGCAGGCCGACCGCGGCTCCTACGACCAGGGCGTCTCGCTGGTGACCGGTCAGCTGCTGCCTGCCTTGTCGAAGGCGTTCTCGCAGGCCGGAGTTCAGCTGTCGGGTACGACCGACACGCTCGCGCCGGTGCTGACCACGCTGGCGCGGATGGTGCCGCAGCCGCAGCTGAGTTCGGAGCAGTTGCGCGAACTGCTGCAGCGACTGCGCGCCGCCATGCCGGACAACGGGCAGGGCCCGGTGCTCAATCTCGAGGTCGACTTGAGGAACGTTCCCGCGATCGCGGTGCCGCTGCTCGGGGGTGTGCGATGAGCGTCAAGGCGGCCGCATGGCGGTTGGGGTTGTTCGCGGGTGTGATCGTCGTGGTGCTCATGCTGGTGCTCACCGCGATCCAGCGCCCGGTGTCGGGCAAGACGGAGACCCACGACGCGATCTTCACCGACGCCAATGGCCTCAAGGTCGGCGACGACGTGCGCATGTACGGCGTGCAGGTCGGCAAGGTGAAGGGCATCGAGCTGGAGGGCTCGAAGGCGCGAGTCCGGTTGTCGGTCAAGACCGATGCGCCCGTCTACGACAATTCCAAGCTGGCCATCCGCTATCAGAACCTGACCGGGCAGCGCTACATCGATCTGCAGCAGCAGCCGCAGCCGGGCAAGCGGATTCCGGCGGGCGCGCGCATCGATGACGACCACACCGTGCCGTCGTTCGACGTGACCCAGCTGTTCAACGGCCTGAAGCCGGTGCTGCAGACGATCTCTCCCGAGGCGGTCAACCAGTTCAGCGCCAGCATGGTGGCCTTGATCGAGGGTGACGGCGGCGGTGTCGGCCCGGCCATGGACGCCATCGGGAAACTCGCGTCGTACGTGGACAACCGGCAGCAGGTGATCGGGACGCTGATCCGCAATATGTCGGACCTGTCGGATCGGCTGGGCGGTCGCGTGCACTATCTGGTGCCGCTCATCAAGCAGCTCAGCGACATCTTCGAGGCGCTGAACCAGAACATCGGCGGCCTGGTGCAGTTCGCCGCGACCGCGCCCTCGGTGCTGGGGCCCATCGACAATCTGTTGCGCGCCTTGGGCATCAACAGCGGCTCGGACGTGGACGCGTTGATTCGCAAGGTCTTCCCCGACGCCGAGCAGGCCCTCGACGTGCTCGGCCGGCTGCCCGCGGTGCTGGCCGCCGCCGATACCGCGCTGCCGTCCGGCCCGGAGGGCTGGAAACCGACGTGCAGCAAGGGATCCGCGGAGGTGCCGTCGGTGCTGCGGGTGTTGATCCAGGGACAGCAGGTGGCGATATGCAAGGGCTGAGACTGCCGCAGGCTTTGAAGAACTTCAGCCTGAAGCGCGAGGACCGGGTCGTCGACGACGCGACCAAGCAGAAGCGGCACCTGCGCATGGGCATCATCGGCGCGGTCGCCGTGGTGCTCGGTCTGCTGGCCGCCGGTGCGCTGTATGTGATTCCGCTCGGCAAGCACACCTACACCGCGGAGCTGTCCGAGGCGCAGTCGGTGAAGGCGGGCGACGACGTCCGCGTGGCCGGTATCTCGGTCGGCGAGGTGAAGTCCCTCGAGTTGAAGCCGGATAAGGTCGTCATGCGCTTCACCGTGAAATCCGATGTGTTCCTTGGCGATCAGACCTCCCTGGACATCCGGATGCTGACCATTGTCGGCGGCCACTATGTGGCGGTGTTCCCGGCCGGGAGCAAGCCGCTGGGGTCGGCGGCCATTCCGGCGGATCGGGTGCGCCTGCCCTACAGCCTGGTCGAGACGTTCCAGGACGCGGCCGCGCCGATGTCCAAGATCGACGGCTCGACGCTGAACAAGAACCTTGCCGCCCTTGGCGATTCGATCGATGGCGCGCCGGATACCTTGCGCACCACACTGCAGACGATCGGCACCTACGTGGACGCGCTGGACAAGCAGCGCGGCCAGGTCTCGAACGCCATTGCGGTGGCCGACGAGTACGTGCGCATGTACGACGGCGCGAAGTCCGATCTGGGCCGGTTGATGGACAACGCCAATCTGCTGGTGACCGTGCTCGAGGCCAAGCACACCGAGATGGCCGAGGCCATCCGGCTGCTCAGCGATGTGGTCGGGCGGCTGGCCGGTGCCGCGCCCGCGTGGGACGACTCGCTCAAGCCGAAGCTGAACGACGCCATCACCCGGCTCGAGCAGCTGGGGCAGAAGTTCGAGCCGATCCTCAGCGGGGCGCAGGGACTGCAGCAGAAGCTGTCGGACCTGGTGATTCCGGACGGCGGCGTGCGGATCGACCAGTCCGGGCAGACCGTGACGCTGCCGCAGGTCTGCATTCCGTTGCCCGGGAAGGACTGCTGATGTTCAAGCGCATGCTCGGATCCCAGGCGTTCATGTCCGTCGCCGGTGCGGTGCTGATCGCGGTACTTGCCGTGGTCGGCTACTTCATCTGGTTCGACCCGATCAAGAAGACCGTCTCCTATTGCGCCGTCATGCCCGACTCGGTGGGCCTGTACGCGGGCAACAAGGTGACCATGCGTGGAATCCCGGTCGGCACGGTCGATTCCATCGATCCGGACGGCACCAAGGTCAAGGTGAAATTCACCGTCGACGCCAAGTACCCCGTGTACGCGGACGCCGCCGCGACCACGGTCTCGGATTCCATTGTGGCCGACCGCAATCTGGCGGTGCTCAATGGCGGCAAGAACCTGGCGCACTGGGATTCGTCGCAGTGCATCACCAAGACCCTGACGCCCAAGAGCATCACCGAGACCCTGACCGCGCTGGCCGACCTGTCCTCGCAGCTGCAGCAGGCCTCGGCCCCGGATGCGTTGCAGCACGGCCTGTCCGCGCTGGACGCGGGCACCCAGGGCGCGGGTCAGCAGATCAACGAGATCGTCAAGAAGCTGGGTTCGGCGCTGTCGCAACCGGATGCCGATATCGGGCATCTGGCGGGCATCTTCGACGCCTTCGCCTCGGTCGGCCAGAAGGTGCAGGACCACTGGGGCGACCTGCGGTCCATGCTGCTGCGGCTGGCCCCGGCGCTGACCAACGCCAGCACCGAATTGATCGGCCCCGGTGCGGAACTCATCGACCGGCTCGGTCAGGCGCTGCCCATGCTCAACGACCTGGTGACCATTGCCGGTGACCCGATCATGCGCGCCCTGGACGACACGCTGCCGCTGGTGCGGCTGCTGCGCAACAATGTCGGCTCGCTCTCGGAGGTCGTGCGCAAGCTGCCGGTGCTCACCAATGCCGCCCAGAACGTCATGAGCACGGGCATCACCTACGGATCCCCGCGCGCGGCGCTGCCCGCCGCGCAGTCCGAGCAGCTGTGCGCGGCGGCGAATGCGGTCAAGCCGGGAACATGCGCCGATGCCGCCAACGGGCTGGTCGATGTGCCGCTGATCCCCCTGGTCCTCGGAATGGCAGGTGCGCGATGAGAATCGGACGCTGGGAGCTCACGGTCGAAACCGGTGAACTCCGCATGCCGAAGGGCATTGCCAAACGTGCCGGGACGGCCGTTCTGACGGCGGGCCTGCTGGCCGGGGTCGGCGGCTGCGCCTTCGATCCGTCCTCGGTGCCGGTGCCCGGGACCACCATCTCGGGTCCGACCTATCGGATCCACATCGAGTTCGGCAATGTGCTGAACCTGCCCGCCAAGGCGAAGGTCATCGCCAATGGCGCACAGGTCGGCTCGGTCGCCGGTGTGCGCGTGGTGGATTCGGCCCACGCGGGCGGGCGCGGCGGCTACGTGGTGGTGGACGCCGACATCTCGACCAAGGCCCAGCTGCCGACCACGACCGTGGCCGAGCTGCGGCAGAACACCGTGCTCGGTGACATCCACCTGGCGTTGACCACGCCGCCCAACGGCTTCGGCTCGCTGCTGCGTGACGGCGGCACCATCACCCAGGACCACACGAAACCGCCTGTGCAGCTGGAGGACACGATGGCCGCGCTGGCCGCCTTCACCCAGGGCGGTGCGATCAACCAGTTGCAGGACATCATCACCCGGTTCAACAACGTGCTGCCCGCGGATCCGAACGAGACCAAGCGCATCGCCCAGAATGCCGCCGGAAACGCGACGGACCTGGCCGCACACCTGGACGAGGTCGACAAGCTGCTCAACGGCCTGGGCACCAATGCCCAAGTGCTGCAGGACAATGTGGATCACCTGGACCACCAGCTCACCCAGGAGTCGGTGGACACCATGACCGGGGTCGCCACCTCGATCGCGGGCGTGGCCCAGATCTTCACGGTGCTCGGTGGGCTGGGCCAGTCGCTGGCCTGGCTCGCGCCGCTCACCTCCGCGCTGGATCCGGTGACGAGAGCCTTTGCGCCGCTGGCACTGTCGAGCAGGCCGCTGGACCTGTCGGTGCCGTCGAACCTGTCGCTGCTCACCTCGCTGTTGCGGGACAAGCTGATTCCGTTCGTCGAGCAGGGGCCGAAGGTGAATGTCACCGGCGTCAAGGTGGATTCGGCGTCCAAGGACGATCAGATCACCGGCATCCTGTCCGCGCTGCGCATGATCGGAGCCGTGCGATGAAATGGGGTTCGCTGGCGTCGCTGGGCGGCATCGCCGCCGTCACCGTGGTGGGCGCGAGCTATCTGACCTTCGGTGTGGTGCGGGTGGATCCGTTCGCGGAGTACACCAACGCCTCCATGGTGCTGACGAATTCCGGTGGCCTGAGCGTGGGTTCGCCGGTGCTGCTCACCGGCATGCCGGTCGGCAAGATCACCTCGATGGATTCCACCGCGCGCGGCGTCGAGGTCGGCTTCCGCATCGACTCCGACCGCAAGGTGCCCGCCGACAGCGACATCACCATCGAGCAGCTGTCCGCGCTGGGCGAGCCCTACGTCGAGTTCCGGCCCCGCACCGGCGGCGCGCCCTACCTGAAGGACGGGCAGCGCCTGGACACCGCCGCGGTGAAGTCGCCGCTGTCGATTCCGGAGGTGTCGCGGCTGGTCAACAAGGTCATGAACCAGCTCGACCCGAAGGTGGCGGCCTCGCTGGCCAGCACCCTGGGTACGGCCTTCCACGGCACGGATGCGTCGATGCCGAACCTGACCCGCGCCGGTGATCTGCTGGCCCAGGCCATCATGAGCCGCGAACCCAAGATCGCTCAGCTACTCAACAGCTTCCAGGCGGCGGCCTCGAATATCGACGGCATGGGTGAGGCGACGGCGGCTGCCGCACCGGCGTTCGTGCAGTTCGAGCAGTCGCTCGAGGCGCTGGTCAATGCGGTCGGTAGACTGGTGGACCGTGCACCCGGCCCACAGGTTTATGTGGAAGGCAACGGGCTGGCACCCTTCCTGGCCAGGCTGACCGATTGGTTGCGACAGGCCGGACCCGAATTGAAGACCCTCTCGCCCGGATTGCAGCCGCTCGTCGACGCGGTGCGCACCACCGGGCCGCAGATCGACATCAGCAGCGTGATCTCGCAGGCGCTCGCGTCCACCACGGACGACGCGGTGCGGGTTCAGGTCGCCGTGAAATGACGCAGTACCGCAAGGAGTAAGGAGACCCGATGTCGCAGGACACCGATCAGAAGCGAGCGGTTGAGCCGGAGACCTCGACTGTCTCCGAGTCGACCGTGAAGCCGGAACAGCCCGCCGCGAAGACCGTATCGCTCAAGCTGTCCACGCTGCTCACTGCTGCAGCAGGCGCGCTGCTGGTGGCCGCGCTGGTCACCGTCACGGTGCTGTGGCAGTCGGCCCGTTCCGATCTGAAGGACCGCGACGCGCAGCTGGCGAACGACAAGCACGCCGAGCAGGTCGCCACCGACTACGCCATGGGCACCGCGACCGTCGACTACTCCGACTTCAACGCCTGGCTGGCCCGCCTCAAGAACAACACCACCCCGAAGCTGGCCGGCACCTTCGACGCCGCCCGCAACAACCTGCAGGCCCTGGTGGTCCCCATGAAGTGGAACTCCAGCCCGACCTTCCTGAGCTCGCAGGTCGTCAACCGCGACAATGGCGTCTACAAGGTGAACGTCTTCCTCAACGTGAACACGACCACCACCCAGACCCCCGACGGCGGCCTGGCCACCGTGTACTACACCGTCACCGTCGATCCCAAGAGCGACTGGAAGGTCGCGGACGTGGGCGGCAGTGACCTCCGCTTGCCCAAGCAGTAGGCACCGAGATCCCGGCCCCGCCAGAGCATTTCGCTCCGGCGGGGCCTTTCGCATGTCCCGGACGCGGCGGAGGGTGCAGACTGAAGGGCGGATTTCAGGCATATCACCCACCCGGCAGTGACTGAGGAGTCGGACATGGAACTGGGTCTGCACTACTGGAACTATTCGACGCCCGCCGAACCCGAGCGGATCGCGTCCACCCTGGCGCACACCGCCCGCATCGCCGAACAGGCCGGGTTCACACAGTTCACGGTCATGGACCACTACTTCCAGATGGAGCATCGCGGCACCCCCGACGAGCCCATGCTGGAGGGCTACACCACCCTCGGCTATGTGGCCGCGCTGACCGAGCGGATGCGGCTGGGGCTGCTGGTGACCGGCGTGATGTACCGGCATCCGGGCCTGCTGGCCAAGATCGTCACCACGCTGGACGTGCTCTCCGGCGGCCGGGCCGAACTCGGCATCGGCGCGTCCTGGTACGAGCGCGAGCAGCGCGGGCTCGGGGTGCCGGTGGTCCCGGTGGCCGAGCGCTTCGAGCGGCTCGAGGAGACGCTGCAGATCTGCCTGCAGATGTGGGGACCCGACAACGGGCCGTACAAGGGCGAGCACTACCAGCTGGCCGAGACCCTGTGCGTGCCAGCGCCTTTGACC
>NZ_BAAFGR010000200.1:0-12199 GCF_041154655.1 Nocardia sp. JMUB6875 | reverse complement strand
CCAACATCCTGATCGCCCGCCCCGCCCCCGGCTACGGCGAACGAATCCTGCTGACCGACTTCGGCATCGGCCGCCTCCACGACGACTCCCGAGCCCTCACCAAAACCGGCTCCCTCGTCGCCACCCTCGCCTACGCCGCCCCCGAACAACTGGAGGGAGCCCAGATAGCCCCCGCCACCGACCAGTACTCCCTCGCCTGCGCCCTCTTCTGGCTACTCTGCGGCTCAACCCCTTTTGCCGCCACCAATCAGGCCGCCGTGATCGCGGGCCACCTACACCACCCGCCACCCCGGGTGAGCGACCGGCGCCGGGTACCGACGGCCCTGAACGAGGTGCTGATCCGCGCCCTGGCCAAACAACCCGGCGACAGGTTCGGCTCCTGCGGCGAATTCGCCGAGGCCGCACGGCTGGCACTCGATTCGGAGATGACTCCCTTCGAAACGAAGGCGATCCCGCTGGATACGGACGCGACTCTCGTCGCATCGCCGTGGCGGCCGGAAACTCCTGCACCGCAGGCTGTTCCGAATATCCCTCCGCCCGACCGATCGCGGCGCCATTTCGGCCGCTGGCTGGCGGGCGGTGCGGTGGGATTGGTGGTCGTGCTCGCCGTAGTGTTCGGAATCATCTGGGCCACAGCGAATTCCGGTTCGTCGGGCAGTAGTTCCTCGGGCGGTGGGGGGCGTGCTTCATCCAACGCGGGCAGTCGGCTGGCCGCCCTTTTCACCGGCAGTGAGCCGATCGGCTGGATCGATGCGCAGGGCAAGCTGGTCACGCAGGGCGCATCCCGGTATCCGGCGGCCGTCGACCCGGCGCGTTGCGGTGCGCAGGCCCTCGCCGTGGTCGGCCCGCTCAGTGGGCCGAATGCGCCACTGGGCCGCAATGTGCTCGACGGGGTGCGGTTGATGGTCGGTCAATTCACCAAGCAGAGCCCGAATTGTCCTATCGCCGTGAAGGAATTCGACACCACGGCCGATCCGGCGGCCGCCGCCCAGATCGCGCCCCGCATTGCCGATGACCCCTCGGTGCTGGCCGTCATCGGCCCGGTGTTCTCCGGCGAACTGAAGGCCACCGGCAAGATCTTCGACACTGCCGGGGTGCCGTTCCTGACTCCCTCGGCCTCGAACCCGACCCTGTCGACACTCGGCTTCCACGGCTTCTTCCGCGGTCTGCCGACCGACGAGCTCCAGGGTCCCGCGGTAGGCCGCTACCTCGCGGGCGCGGCCGGATATCGGCGCGTCTGCGTGCTGGCGGACAACAGCGAGTACGGCGCGGGCCTGGCCAATGGCGTCACCGGCGGGCTCGGGCCGATGGCCGTGCCATCCTGCTCGGTGACGATTCCGGTGGGCAGCGATCCCGCCGACGCGGTGAACAAGATCGTGGCCGCCGCTCCCGACGCGGTCTATTACGCCGGGTACTACACCGAGGCGGGCCCGCTGGTGCAGCGGCTGCGCAAGGCCGGGATCACCGCGCCTTTCGTATCCGGTGACGGCAGTTACGATCCCGAGTTCGTCACCGCGGCCGGATCCGATGCGTCCGGCGCGCTGGTGTCGTGCCCGTGCGGCCCGGTGACCGAGCAATTCCTCGCCGATTACGCCGCGTTGAACGGTCAAGCGGCGGGCGTCTATTCGCCGGAGGCGTACGACCTCACGGCGATCGTGCTGCGTGGCATCGCCGCCGGGCACACCTCTCGGGCGGATCTGCTCGCCTATCTGAAGACCTATACCGGCGAGGGCATCGCGCGGACCTACGCCTGGACCGCGGCGGGGGAGCTGACCGAGCCGCGGGTGTGGCTGTACAAGCTGCAGTAGGGCGGGGATTCCTGGGAATTCGCTCCGAGAGAATGAGTGAAGCATTATCGTTTCTCATCGCTCACGGTTGACGTGGGCGATGAGAGGAGCACACCCATGAGCAACACCCGGAGGGCCGGAATCGGCGCCACCGCGATCGGCGCCGCGGCGGCCGTCGCGCTGCTGACCGCCCCCAGTGCGAGCGCGCTGGTCACCGGCATCAGCGTGACCACCGCCGACAAGTACTGCGCCAACCAGACCTACACCGTCGCGGTGAACGTCACGGCCACCTCGTTCCTGTTCGAGGTCACGCTGAGCGACAACGACACTCAGGTCGGCAGCGCCAAACCCTCCGGCGGTGTGGCCTCCTTCAGCTGGACCCCGACCACCACCGGCTCGCACACCCTCAAGGCGGTGCAGGAGATCATCAGCAACAAGTCCACCACCGTCACGGTCGTCGACTGCACCCCGATCCCCGGTGGCGGCGGCACCGGCTCCTCGGCCTCGAACCCGCTCGCGGGTCTGCTCAGCAGCCTGTCGGCTCACTGAGCCCTGCGCGCGGCGCGCCCGGGTGGTCGACCGGGCGCGCCGCGCGATCCACTCGGCACCGCGAATTCTCGCGGTGCCGAGTGTCTTTCACCGTGGCGTGGCGAACCCTGGTGCGGCATACTGTCCCAGACAGTACCGAAGGAGTTTCGTCCGATGGCAATGCCGCCACTGATGGCCACCCTCACCGACCGCATATACCGCCTGCCCGCGCCCATCGCCTCCGCCTGGCGCGTGCGCAACCGCGTGCACGCGGTGCTCATCGAACCCGGCATCACCTCGATTCAGAAGAGCCACTTCTGGTTTCGCCGGAACGTCGCCTGGCGCACCCTCGGCCTGCTCGGGGTGCCGCGCGAGACGCTCGACTCCACCGGCGCGATGCACGAGAAGTACTTCGGCAAGTTCTACGACACCGCCCGCCGCGTCTCCTGGTACCTCTGAATCCCGCCGCCGGTGCCCGTGAACCCCACCGCCGCGCGGCGCCGTTGTGAACGCCAGATGACGCCGCGTGAACACTGGATGCCCAGGTGAACACGGCTGGGCCGCAAGCGGATCGGCGGCCCGCGGTCGACATGTGCATCCCCGGGAACCGGTTTATGCTTGCGCTCCGCGGGCCGGTGGGAAGGTCGTCGCCACTCGGCCGCGGTGAGTGGGAAGGAGCGTTGCGATAGCGCTTCGCGTGTGGCTGAGCAGTGCCGGTGCGGCGACTGTTCAGGTGATGAGGTTGTTGCGGCAGAACCCCGACGGGGTGGAGGTCATCCTCTATGCCAGCAATGTGGATCCGGCGGCCACGGCATTGTCGGCGTGCGATGTGCCCGCGGTCGAGCCGCGGTATGTCGGCGATGCCGAATACGCCGCGTTCGCAATAGATTTCTGTCGTAAGCACGGCATCGATGTGCTGATCCCGCCGCGCCGGCTGGGTGCGCTGGCGGGGCGGGCCGCGGATTTCGCGGCGGTCGGCACGCGGCTCATGTGCTCGCCGGCGGCATCGGTGCGGACGCTGACCGACAAGGTCGCGACCTACGAGATCGCCGGTGCGGCAGGGATTCCGGTGCCGCCGTGGCGGGTGGCCGCCGACGCCGACGGGCTGCGCAAGGCCGTCGCGGACCTGTCTGGAACCGGAGAACGGTTGTGTATCAAGCCGAGTGGCGAGTATTCGGCCTTCGGATTCCGGGTGCTCGACGATCGGCCGCTCAGCATGGCCGATCTGCTCGCCCCGGCGGAGCCGACGGTCTCGGTCGAGGCGGTGGCCACGGCGTTCGAGCGGGCGGCCGCGAACGGCGGCCGGGTGCCGGAGCTGCTCGTCATGCCCTACCTCGACGAGCCGGAGATCAGCATCGACTGCCTGTCCGAGCCGGGAGGCGAACTGCTGCTGGGCATTCCGCGCGCCAAGGACGGCCGCTTCCGGACGCTGCTCGACGATCCGGAGCTGGTCGCCATCGCGCGGCGGCTGGTCGGCCACTTCGAACTGGCCTACCTGACCAATGTACAGCTGCGCTACCGCGCGGGTGAACCGGTTCTGCTGGAGGCGAATCCGCGGCCCTCGGCGGGTCTGTTCCACACCGCCTACGCCGATGTGAACCTGCCGTGGGCCGCGATTCGCCTACTGCTGCACGGTGATTCGGGTCTCCGGCAGCCGCCCAGGCTGGGCGTGCGGCTCGCGGTGGCCGAGGCGGTCATGGAGATCGCCCCGCGCCCGCGGATTCCCGGTGCGAACGGCCTGACCGTCTACGGCACGACCACCTCGGTCGAGGCCGGAACGCTCGGCCTGTCGGTGCGCACCGTGAGCGAGACCCGGCCGGGCCCGGTCTCGGCGAGCACGATCGCGGGGGTGGATCGCTGACCGGCCGGAATGAACCGGGTCACGCTGCCGCTCTGGCCGCTGTCGAGATTGCGCCAGTCCACGACCGCGTTCACGTCACAGGCCAGCAGCTGCGGACCCCATTCGCCGACCGGTGAAAAGCCCTGCGTGATGCGCAGCACCACGGCATGCGATGCACCGGGCGCCTCGGAGTACTGGTAGAGCGGGCCGTCGAACGCGGTCCCGCTCGCCGACAGCATGCCGAGGCAGACGCCGTTGCCCACGGTGAACACCGGAGCGAGATTGACATCGTTCTTCGCGCACGTGCGCGGCCCCACATTCGACCAGCCGAGCTGGCAGGCGTCCCCCGGGTCGGCCGAGGCGGGAATGGCGGCAACTACCGAGGCGCCGAGGAATCCGGCCGAAACCACGCCCAGCATCAGGTTTTTCATCGTCATGCTCCCCTCATCGCGAAAACTCGTTACCACCAAGTTAACTCACCCGGTGGCAACGAGTGCAACGCTGTCAGCGGCGAGTCAGCTTCCCGTACAGGAACAGCAGGATCACCGCGCCACCGAGGCAGGTCAGGAAGCTGAAGATCAGCCCGCCGCCGGAGACGTCGACCCCGAACAGCCGCAACAGGAATCCACCGATCAATCCGCCGACCACACCGACCACGATGTTCAGCACCACACCCTGCTGCGCGTCGGTCCCCATGAACTTGCTGGCGATCCACCCCGCGAGCCCGCCGATCACGATCCAGCCGATGATTCCCAATCCGAGCACGAGATCCTCCTCGAGTCCTGGTGAACATCCTTGTCGATGCCATCCTGACCGACCCGGCCCCGGACTCGTGCCAACCGCCGCCGTGCGTCGCCATCGCGTCGCGGCGGCCTTCGCGGTGCGATCGACGTCATACGACACGTCACGGTCGCATACCACCACCGCATCAGACCGGCGGGTACGGTCCTGAGTTCGTTGGGTCGAATGATCCTGCGCGATGAGCGAATGGGGGCTTTGCCGACGTGAACGGTGTCGGAAGAACGCTGCGGATCGGACTGGCACTGGTCGCGGCCTGTGCGGCCGCCGGACCCGCGCACGCGGATTCGGCGAATGCGGACGGGCCGCTCGACAGCTGCACCCAGCTGGCGCTGCCGGGCCTGGTCGGGCCGCCGCTGTCGTTCTACGCACCGCCCAATCCCGGCGGCGGGCTGGGTCGGCTGCCCGTGGCCGCCGACGAGATCCAGGCGCGGCTGCCGCGGCGGGTCGACCTGCGCACCGAGCGACAGGGTTTCAACGACCAGTGGTCCTACGCGCTGGACGCGGGCAACCTCTACGTCACCGCGGGCGGCGAGCCGTGGCGGCAGGTCTGGCTGCCCGGCTGCCTGGCGGGGAAGCTCACCTCGTTCTCGGTCGACGGCAATGTGCTCATGGCCACCGACGCCACCGGCCGCCTCTACACCATGGGCAATGCCGCGCACGGACCCGAAACCTGGGCCTGGACTTCACGATTCGGCGCGCCCATCTGGCAGAGCCCGTTCGGGCAGCGGGTGCGCACCGGATCGCGGGCGTGGAGCCTGTCGTGGCTCGACAATCGGATTCCGACGCTGATTCCGTCGAATCAGCCGGGCTTCTGGACGCAGGACGGCTTCTGGACCGACGCCTCCGGCAACCGTCAGCCGGTCGGCGGCGCGGGCGTCACCACCGCGTATGTGCTGAGCCCGCAGGGCAATCGGATCACCATCCTGGATCCGTGGCTGCCCGGCGGGGATCCGGGCGCACCCGACGACTACTCCTACGAGATGTCGACGCCCAAGGGCGGGCGTTTCGAGGCGGTCAACCTCAGCTCGGCGGGGTCGACCACCTTGGTGATCAATCGGTTCGGCGATATGTACACGCGGCTCTGGGATTTCGACATATCCGGCGCGGACAATGTCTTTTTCCGCTACTCGTATCTGAACCAGCAGGGCAAGCCGACGGCCCCGAATCTGAACCTGGCCGAGCTCGACAATCTCTTCGGCCCGAAGTCCTATGCCGCGGACCAGTTGCCCGCGCCGGAGTGGGTGCGGCAGCCCAAGATTCCCGGCGAGATCACCTCGGCGGTCAGCATCCATCAGACCGGCGGGGAATCGCAGGATCGGGAGCTGCGGGTGGAGGGGCGCAGTGGTGGGCGGACCGGGTACTGGCACAAGCCGGTCGATCCGGATGCGGGCTGGAGCTTCGAGACGACCGGCGCGGCGCTGACCGGGGAGCCGCTCGACAACCGGCCCGGCGATCACTCCGACGA
Organism: Nocardia sp. JMUB6875; assembly: GCF_041154655.1. NCBI lineage: Bacteria > Bacillati > Actinomycetota > Actinomycetes > Mycobacteriales > Nocardiaceae > Nocardia > Nocardia sp. JMUB6875. Next base: position 5,778 of record NZ_BAAFGR010000200.1, on the reverse strand, counting down.
GACGCTGGCCGCGCCGTCCGGCATTGATTACGGCTATGCCGATCCGGCCCAATGGACCGTCAGCACAACGGATTTCGACTACGCCGCCTCGCCCGCGCCATTGCGGCTCTGCGCCGGTGACGCCTGCGTGGATCTGCGCCTGCACCTGATCGACAGTCTGCGCATGGTGCGGGCCGCGGACGGTCTCACCGCGACGCCCCGCGAATATCTCGCGGCGATCGAGGTCCCGCAGGCCGTCCTCGACGGGCTCCCGGGTCAGCCACCCGCCCTGGCCGCCGCCCTGCAAACCCTCACCGGCACGACGGGACTGTGCGAGTTCAAGGCGACCGCGACCCTCGGCGAGTTGACCCTCCAGCTGCCCGGCGGCCCGCTCGTACTGCATCGAACCCGCTGATCAGTCCCGTAAATTCACGATCGATCCGCGGCGCTACCGGTGCGCGGTTACTGTAGGCGTTTGAATTGGAAGCGTTTCGGATGCTTCCGTAGCGGATCGATAAGAGGTACACGGCCAGTGAAGAGTTCGGCTCGGTTGCGGTTGCTCGCGGCGTCCACGGTCTGCGGCACCGCGGCGGTGCTCGCCGCGATGGCGCCGTCCAGCGTGGCGGCGACCGCCGAGGGCAAAACCCTGGTGGTCATGGGTGATTCCTTCTCTGCCAACGGGTCGATCCTCGACCTGCTGCCCGCCGGCGAGGATGTCGGCTGCAAGCACGTCCCGACCTCCTGGCCGACCCAGCTGACCGGGCGCATGAACCTGTCGCCGGAGGACGTCGAGGACACCTCGTGCCAGGGCGGCACCATCGACACCTCCGGCTGGACCCTGGTCCACCAGGTGAAACGGGCCATGTCCGACAACGCCTTCGGCCCCCGCACCCGGCTGGTGACCATCCAGCTCGGCATGAACGACACCTGGGGCGCCGACAATCCGATCGCCCTCTCCCGCGCCCTGACCTGCCTGACCGACCTGGTCAACGGCTGCGGGCCCGAAGCCGTCGAGCAGGGCCGCGCCCCCGACCCCGCCACCATCACCGGCCAGGCTTACGCCGCCCGGGTGCGCCAAGCGGTCGAGTACATCCGCTACTACGCCCCGAATGCCCGGATTCTTTTCGTCGGATATCCGGAACTCCATCCCTCCGGCCAGGATTCCGCCTGCGCGACCATCGCCGGGGTCGACATATGGCAGTCCCGAGCCGGCGCGGTCACCAGATTCCTGGACCGCCTGGACACCGCCCAACGCGACGCGGCGACCCTCCTGAACGTGGGTTATCTCGACAGCCGAGCGGTGACCGCCGGCCACGGCCCCTGCACCCCCGACGCCTGGGTCGACGGCGTCTTCGACCCCCGCACCGAACCCCTCGGCTTCCCCTGGCACCCTTCGGCGCGCGGCGACGCCGCCCTCGCCGCAGCCGTCCAACAGTCGATTCCGCAAGGCTGACACCGGCACCGCGATTGTTCGTTCGCCGATGATCCGGCCCGTCTACGACGCTCGCTGCGCCGGAAAGCCTTGGGGATGAACGCCTTTACGCCGGGGACAGGTCGGCGGCTGCGCTCAGCAGTTCGTGGAGTGTGGTGCGGGCGAGATCGGCGAAGGGGTGCCGGTTGGGGGGAGAGACCCAGCGGGCGAAGGTGATTCGGAAGGTGAGGCCGGCGAGTTCGGCGGCGACGACGGCTTCGGGGTCGGGAGTGCCGCGGGTGCGGAGGGCGTCGGCCATGGCGTCGGTGAGAGCGGCGAGTTTGAGTAGTTCGCGTTCGCGTAGATCGTTGTTCGCGGTGACGACCGTGTGTCGGCGCGCGGCCCAGGGGCGGTGGTTGGCGTCGAAGACCGTCGCCGCGGCCAGCAGTGCCGCGGTGATGGCGTCGATCGAGGTCGCGGAATCGGGCGCACCGGTGATCGCGTCGGTGAACAGTCGCGACAGATTGTCCTGACCGAGGAACAGCACCTCGCGCTTGTCGGCGAAGTGGCGGAAGAAGGTCTTCTTCGTCAGGCCCGCCCGCTCGGCGATCTCGGCGACGGTGGTGGATTCGTAGCCCTGTTCGAGGAACAGGTCCAGTGCGGCATCCGCCAAGCGTTCGCGCGTGTTCGGTTCCCATCGAGCCATGCCCGCAGTCTAGGTGATGACACCCGGTGTCTTCGGAGGTATGGTGATGACACCAAGTGTCGTCACTGCTGCTAGGAGAACTGTCATGCGGGTATTCGTCACGGGCGCGTCCGGCTGGATCGGTTCGGCTGTCGTTCCCGAACTCATCGGCGCTGGTCATCAGGTTCTGGGACTGGCCAGGTCCGATGCCTCGGCGGCCGTCATCGCGGCCGCCGGAGGCGAAGTGCTGCGCGGTGATCTGGACAATCCGGACGTGTTGCGGGCCGGGGCCGAGGCCGCGGACGGGGTCATCCACCTCGCCTTCATTCACGACTTCAGTCGGTTCGCCGACTCGGTGCAGACCGACGCGCAGGCCATCGACGCATTCGCAGCCGCCTTGGAGGGTTCGGGGAAGCCGCTGGTCATCGCCTCCGGCACGCCCGCGGTCCCGGGCCGGGTGGCGACCGAGCGAGATCTGGCCGCCCCCGAGAACCCGACCCCGCGCGGCGCCAATGCCACGACGGTCCTCGGCCTCGCCTCCCGAGGCATCCGCTCCTCCGTGGTGGGCCTCCCGCGCACCGTGCACGGCGAGGGCGATCACGGCTTCCTGGCCGTCCTCATCAATATCGCCCGCGAACGAGGCGTCTCCGGTTTCGTCGGCGACGGCTCCAGCCGCTGGCCCGCCGTGCACGTCCTGGATGCCGCGCGACTGTTCCGTCTGGCCCTCGAAAACGCCCCCGCTGGAACGCCATTGCACGCGGTCGGCGACGAGGGGGTATCAACTCGCGACATCGCCACGATCATCGGCCGCCACCTCAACCTCCCGGTCGAGTCGGCTCAGTCCGAGACCTTCGGTTTCCTCGGCCCGCTCCTCGCCATCGACCAACCCGCCTCCGCCGCCCGCACCGGCGACCTGCTCGGTTGGCGTCCGACTCAACCCGGCCTGCTCGAGGACCTCGACAAGGGCCACTATTTCGGCTGAGTACCGGCCCTGCGGTCAGGAGGCGTCGAGAACGGTTCCGCGGGCGAGGTTTTCGGCGACCTCGGCCTCCCAGTTGGTGACGGCTCGTTCGGTGTCGATCTCGTATTCGAAGCGGTCGGTCATCTCGTCGGAGACGTGCTCGAGGTCGACGTAGAACTGCTGGTACCAGCGGCGCAGCTGATAGACGGGGCCGTCCTCCTCCGAGAGCAGCGGGTTGTCGATGGGGGTCTTGCGCTTCCAGATCGCGACGTCCTGTTCGAAACCGACCTCGACGCCGCGGGCGAAGCTCGCCGCCATCGCCGCGGCGTCCGCATCGGACATGCCCCGCGGCTTCTTCACCATCGCGCCGTACTGCAGGACGAACGAGTTCGTGGTGACCGGATAGTGGCAGTTGATCAGGACGGTCTCGACGGTCGTGCCCTGGGTCTCGCTCCACAGTCGATCGATCATGTAGGACGGGCCGAAATAGGAAGCGTCGGAACGCAATAGGGAATTCGGGTCGTCGTAGTTGGTGCCGACAGTGACGTCCTGGCGGGGTGTGGAGCGCATGTACTGGCTCGCGATATGCCCTTCGAACACATTCTTGAAATAGCGCGGGAACGCGTAGTGCACGTAGAAGAAGTGCGCCATATCGACCACGTTGTCCACGATTTCGCGGCAGTGCGAGCCCTCGATCAGCATCGAGTTCCACGTCCAATCCGTCCACTCGCCGCTGCCGTCGCCCTCGATGACCGGGATGGTGACCGCATCGGTCGGCGTGCTGCCCTGCGGGTCGTGCCAGACATACAGCTGCCCATTGCGTTCCAGCGTCGGCCACGAGCGGGTCCGGGCCAGCGGCGGCACCCGCCGGGCATAGGGGATGCCGGTGCATTTCCCATTGCCGCCCCACCGCCAGTCGTGGAACGGGCAGGCGATCGAATCACCCTTGACCGTCCCATCCGCCAGATTCCCACCCATATGACGGCAGTACCCGTCCAGAACATGCAGTGCGCCATCGGTTTCCGACCGGAACACCACCAGCGTGGTCCCGAACGCCTTCACCTCATGCGGCCCGCCATCCCGAAACGCCTTCAACAGCCCCAGACAATGCCACCCCCGCGCGAACCGCGCCGCCGCCGGCGCCGCCTCGATCGCGCGAAACTCCTGCTCATCGTGCCGCGCCACACCCCTGAACGATTGACCGGACATCGAAGCCTCCTGTTCGCACCGCAACACCGCGATACCCGGATCGTCCCCCTGCCCACGCGGCTGTGAACGATGAGATCCCGCTCAGCGGAACAGGTTTCAGTAGCCGTGCGGCCAGGCAGGGTGTCGTGGCATTCGCGCGGCGGGGGTGCCCGTAGGCTAGGCGTATGACCCTCGACCAGGTCGTGGAGGAACTCTACGGGCTCCCGCCCGCCGAGTTCGTGGCCGCCCGCACCGAGCGTGCGCGGCAGGCCCGTGATGCGGGGGACAAGGAGCTGGCTGCCGCCATCGGTAAGCTGCGGCGGCCGACGGTCGCCGCGTGGGCGCTGAATCTGCTGTCTCGTGAGGCGAGCGATGATGTCCAGGCACTGCTGGAGGTGGGCGACGCCCTGCGCGATGCCCAGCGCCGCCTGTCGGCCGAGCAGCTGCGGGCCCTCACCACACAGCGGCAGAAAGTGGTCAACGCCGTCACCCGCAAGACCGGCGAGCTGGCCGCCGCGCGGGGCCAGCGCCTGACCGAATCCGTCCTGCGCGATATCGGTGCGAGCCTGCAGGCGGCGTTGGCCGATCAATCGGTCGCCGACGAGCTCCGCGCCGGAACCCTCACCGCCGCAGCCACTTACGAGGGATTCGGCCCCGCCGCGCTGGCCGCGGTGCCCGGCGATGGCCGCCGCACCGTCAAAAGGGAGTCGACGCCAACCGCTCCTAGCAAGGATCCCACCGAGAAATCGGCCGACCCGCAGGCCGAGGTGCGGCGCGAACTCGAGGAAATGCTCGCCGAAGTCGAATCCGCCCGCGCCGCGGTGACTTCCGCCCGAGCCGACCACGATACCGCGGCCGCCGACCTGGCCGACCTCGACAGCCGCATCCAAGCCCTACGCGCCGAGCTGAGCGAGGCCGAACACCGCCGTCGCTTCACCGCCGCCACCGAGCGCTCCGCTCGCGAGACCCTCCAGCGCGCCCAGAAACACCTCGACGCCGTCGAACGCCGCGTCGAACGCGCCCGCAAGCAATTGACCCCCGACGTCTGAGCATCGAAAGTTGGTATGCCCGGGAGGAATCGAACCCCCAGCCTTCTCCTTCGTAGGGAGACGCTCTGTCCTGTTGAGCTACGGGCATGTGGCTCCGCGCGGATGTCGCCGTTGACATCGACTCGGCACTGAGGTGCGTGGAGCTGGATCGGTGGGTTCCCTCGGTGAGATTCGAACTCACACTGGACGGCATCTGAGACCGTTGCCTCTCCCGTTGGGCTACGAGGGAATGAGGGTCGGGTGGATATGGGAAGGGCCGCTGTCCGTGGTGTACGCGGAAGCGGCCCTTGGGAGTCGGGAATGCCGACGCCGTCAGATGACGCTCCGTACACGACCGCGGAGGCGGGCGAGATCGAATGTGGTTACGAGCAGCTGAAGCTCGGTCACGGGTGCCGCCTTTCCGGTGTCGTCGGGTCGATGTGTTGGAATCACGGTAGCAGCGGTGCCCGGACGCAGTAAAACGGTTTTCGAGCTGGGATTACCGGTGGCTGGGGCGGGGTCTGTC
>NZ_BAAFGR010000199.1:0-12271 GCF_041154655.1 Nocardia sp. JMUB6875 | reverse complement strand
CCGCAGCCCTGTCCCGTTCCCCAGCCCCGCCCGAGTCCGTTAGTGCGGCGGCTGCCGGGGTAACTCGCCGTCAGAGAACGAAAATTGGAGGGTCTGGATGAAACACGCACAGCTGGTCACCGCCTCCGTTCCGCCGGTGGAGCCGCCCGAGCCGCATCCGCCGACGCGGCCGTCGGAGCCTGTCCCGTCGCCGCAACCCCCGTCGCCGATTCCGTCGCCGGGGCCGCCGGTGCCCGAACCGCCGGAGCCGTTCCCGTACCCCACGCCGCCGGAACCGATTCCGAAACCCGATCCGCAGTGGCGGCCGATGGCGTGAATTCCCGCGCGGCACCGGATTCGTGGAGGATTTTCGCCACCGGAGCGCAGGCGCATGACGGACTCCGAAGCCGTCGGTACGTTGGCGATCATGCGTACCGACAATGATTCCTGGGATATCAAGACCGGTGTCGGCTCGACCGCGCTGTTCGTGGCGGCGGCCCGCGCGCTGGCCGGACGCGCGCCCGACGCGCCCGCGCGGGACCCGTACGCCGAGCTCTTCGTAGCGGCGGCGGGCCCGGAATGGGTCGAGCTGCTCGAGGGCGACGCACCCGGACACCCGTTGCTGACACCCGATTTCGGGGTGCAGTTCCAGCAGCATCAGATCGCGCGGACCCGGTATTTCGACGACTTCATGAACGCGGCCGCGGCGTCGGGCATCCGGCAGATCGTCATTCTGGCCGCCGGGCTCGATTCCCGCGCCTATCGGCTGGCGTGGCCCGATGGCACCGCGATCTACGAACTGGATCAGCCTCAGGTACTCGAATTCAAGCGCGAGACCCTCGCTGCGGCCGGGCACAAGCCGGTCGCGGATCGACACGAGGTCGCGGTCGATCTGCGCGAGGACTGGCCGAAGGCATTGCGCAACAGCGGTTTCGATCCCGATGCGCCGACCGCATGGCTGGTCGAGGGCCTGCTGATCTACCTGACCCCGGCCGCACAAGATCAGCTGTTCGACGCCATCACCGGACTCAGCGCGCCCGGCAGCCGGGTCGCCATCGAGCAGATGGATCCGCTGCCCGCCGAGGCGGTCGCGGCCATGTCCCAGGGCGACGACTCCGGATCCGACTGGGTGCGCATGATCTACAACGAACCCCGCACCGACTCCACCGCCTGGTTCGCCGAACGCGGGTGGACCGGCGAGCGAATCTACCTCACCGACTACATCGAGGGCCTCGGCCTGACCCCGGCGGGCGAAGGGCCGCAACAACAGTCGCTGATCAACCTGGTCACCGTCACCCGACCCTGACCCGGGCTCGCACGGCCGCTGATCCGGCTCAGACCGCGAGCACCAGCTTGCCCGTGTTCCCGCCGCTGAACAGCAGATTCAGCGTCTCCCCGAACTTCGCCACTCCGCCCTCGACGACATGCTCGCGGCTCTTCAACTTGCCCTCGGCGATCCATTGCGCGATCTCCGCCGCCGCCTCGCCGTATCGATCGGCGTAGTCGAAGACGACGAATCCGGTCATGGAGGCCCGGAATACCAGCAGCGACATGTACCGCGAGGGCCCGGGCCGCAACTGCTCGTCGTTGTAGGCGGAGATGGCTCCGCACAGGACGATCCGCGCACCGCGCCGCAGGTTGGCCAGCGCCGCATCGAGAATCTCGCCGCCGACATTGTCGAAGTAGACGTCGATACCCTTCGGCGCCAGTTCACGCAGCCGCTTGAGCACGTTCTCGCCGCGATAGTCGATGGCCGCGTCGAACCCGAATTCCTCGGTCAGCATCCGGCACTTCTCCGCGCCGCCCGCGATCCCGATGACGGTGGCGCCCTTGATCTTCGCGATCTGCCCGGCGACACTGCCCACCGCCCCGGCCGCCGCCGAGACGACCACGGTGTCACCGGCCTGCAGCTTCCCGACGTCGAGCAGCCCGAAATACGCTGTCATGCCGGGAATTCCGAGCGCGCCCAGCCAGGTCGGCCCGGGCGCGGCCGCGAGATCGACCTTCTGCACGCCGCGGCCGTCGCTGATCGCGTATTCGGTGACGCCGAAGGTCCCGCTGACCGCATCGCCGACCGCGAAATCGGGATGGGTGGATTCCACGACGGTGGCGATATCCAGCGACCGCATCACCTCGTCGATTCCCACCGGCGGCAGATAGGAGCGCACATCGTTGAGCCATCCGCGCATGGCCGGATCCAAGGAGATGAACGAGACCCGCACCAGAATCCGTCCCGCCTCGAGCGCGGGCAGTTCCTCGGTGACCAGATTCCAGGTGCTCGCGTCGGGCAGTCCGATGGGTCGCTGAGCCAGCCTGACCTGCTGGGTTTTCGTCATTCGGTTCACTCCTCGGGATAGCTCCGCACCCGGCGGGCGATGGATCCGGGCCGGGCAGGCGCCACTGTACTTGAATCCGAATTCAACTTCTATACAGCTGCCGTGCGTTGACCCGTTGGCGCCGAACGCCATTGAAGTCGATATCGGATTCAGCTATGGTCGCGAAAAGGAGTGACCCCGGTCACATCACCGCTGCTACTTCTCGGGATGTCCCATGACAAATGTCGCCGACCGCATCTGGCAGCACGCGTCCGAACGCCCCGACGCCCCCGCCCTGCGCCACGGGTCCGTCACCCTCTCCTACGCCGAGCTGGCCCGCCGCAGCGCGGTATTCGCCGGTCACCTCGCCGAATCCGGTGTCGCGGTGGGAGATCGCGTGCTGCTGGTGGCGCCCACCGTCCCGGAGTTCGTCATCGCCTATCTGGGCGCGCACGTCGCCGGAGCCGTCGCCATTCCGGTCAACACCATGGCCACGGCACCCGAAATCGGGTACGTGCTCGACGATTCCGGCGCCCGGCACGCCATCGCCTGGCATGCGGCGCGCACCGCGGCCGAGCAGGCCGGCGCCGAACGCGGCATCCCGCTGCTGATCCTCGAACCGGGCGCCCACGCCACGGCCGCCGCGCCGATAGACCTACCTGCCGACCGCGCACCGGACGATCTCGCGATCCTGCTGTACACCTCCGGCACCACCGGCCAGCCCAAGGGCGTCGAGTTGACCGTCGCCAATCTGATCGAGACCGCACGCATTTTCATCGATCAGCTGCGCCTCACTCCCGAGGAACGCTTCGGCACCGGGCTCCCGCTGTTCCACGTCTACGGCCAAGCCGTCTGCCTCATCACCACCCTGCACGCGGGCGCGTCGTTCTCCATGGTGTCCCCGTTCGCGCCCGGCGCGATGATCGAGACCATCCGCGATCACCGGCTCACCGTGGTGGCGGGCGTGCCGACCATGTGGAATGCCATGCTGCACAGCGCCGGTGACTACGGCCCGGAGGATTTCGCGAGCCTGCGACTGGCCTGCTCGGGCGGTGCGTCACTGCCCGCGGAGGTGATCCGCGCGTTCACGCAGCGATTCGGCTGCACCATTCTCGAGGGGTACGGGCTCACCGAATCCAGTGGCGCCGCGACCTACAACCCGGTCGATCGCGAACAGCGGGCCGGATCGGTCGGCACCGCCCTGCCCGGCACCGAGATCGAGGTGCGCGGGCCCGACGGCGAGGTGCTGCCCGCCGAAACCGTGGGCGAGCTGTTTCTGCGCGGCCCCAGCGTCATGCGCGGCTACTGGCATCGCCCCGACGCCACCGCCGCCGACCTGTCCGGCGGCTGGCTGCGGACCGGCGATCTGGGCCGCATCGACGCCGACGGCTACGTCTATATCGTCGACCGCGCAAAGGATCTCATCATCCGCGGCGGCTACAACGTCTACCCGCGCGAGGTCGAGGAGGTGCTCTACGAGCATCCCGGCATTGTCGAGGTGGCGGTGATCGGCCTGCCCGACGACCACTACGGCGAGGAGGTGGGCGCGGCCGTGGTCGCCGCGCCCGGCGTCGAACTCGACCCGGAGGAGCTGCGCGCCTGGGCCAAACAGCGGCTCTCGGCCTACAAGGTGCCGCACCGCTTCGCCTGCACCGACAGCCTCCCCAAGGGCGCGACCGGCAAGATCCTCAAACGCGCCATCGACCCGAACCTGTTCTCCGACAAGGTGATCCCGCTCACCGACAAGGCATCCCGATGACCGCCGTACCCACCGTGACCGGACCCGTCGACGCCAGCGAACTCGGCCGCGTGCTGGTGCACGAGCACATCTTCGTGCTCGGCGAGGAATTCCGGCAGAACTACCTCGACTGGGACGAGCAGGCCCGCATCGACGACGCGGTCAAACAGCTCGACGAGCTGAAATCGCTGGGCATCGACACCATTCTGGACCCGACGGTGCTGGGCCTGGGCCGCTACATCCCGCGCATCCAGCAGATCGCCGCCCGCACCGAACTGAAGATCGTGGTCGCCACCGGCGTCTACACCTACAACGATCTGCCGTTCCAATTCCATTACAACGGACCGGGTTTGATGATGGACATGCCCGAGCCGATGACGGAGCTGTTCGTCCGCGACCTCACCGAGGGCATCGCCGACACCGGGGTGCGGGCCGGATTCCTCAAGTGCGCCATCGAAACACCCGGTCTGACGCCGGGTGTGGAGCGGGTCATGCGCGCGGTCGGGCAGGCGGCGGTCCGCACCGGCGCCCCGATCACCGTCCACACCAACCCGCACACCCGGTCCGGCCTGGTCGCCCAGCGGGTGCTGCGCGAGGAGGGCGTCGACCTGACGCGCGTGATCATCGGGCACTCCGGCGACACCACCGACCTCGACTACCTCATCGAATTGGCCGAGGCCGGTTCCTGTCTGGGCATGGACCGCTTCGGCATCGACGTCCTGCTCCCCTTCGAGGACCGGGTGCGCACGATCGTCGAACTGGTGCGCCGCGGCCACCGGGACCGGATCACCATCGCCCACGACGCGGCCTGTTTCATCGACTGGTTCGATCCGGTCGCGAAGGCCCAGATCGCCCCGAAGTGGAACTACCGCCACATCAGCGAGGACGTGCTCCCCGCCCTGCTCGCCGAGGGTCTCACCCCTGCCGACCTCGACGCCATTCTCATCGACAACCCCCGCCGCCACTTCCAGCCCTCTTGATCGCCGAATGCCCGGCCAGCGCGGCAAATCGGACAAATCGCCTCGGGCAGGCGTCTCTCGGCGATAGGTTGCGTGGTGGATGCCGACTCTGAACGGAGGATCCCGCATGACCGCATCGACTCGCACCGCACGCCGACGGGCCGCCGAACTCCTGGTGTATCCGCGCATCGTGCAACTGGGACTGATCTCCGCCCTCCGGGCCCGGCGACGACGCGGACGGACCGGCTGAGCACGCTGTTGCGAGACGATTGCCGATGCGGTGAGATGGACCCGGAGGAGGGACCGGCGAGGCGTCCGCCCCGGGGCACGGAGGTACGGCAGCGGTGGAATCCGGCGTGGGTGCGAAGCCGCCGAAACACGATCCGCCGCAACCGCCCTCCTTCGGATCCACCCTGCGGCGACTGCGCCAGGACCGCGGCCTCTCGCGGGAACGACTCGGCTTCAACGCGGGCGTCAGCGCCAGCTATGTGACCAGCCTCGAGAAGGGTGACCGGGCGCACCCGACCCGGGAGGTCATCGAGGCGCTGGTGCGTTGCCTGACCGGCGTGTCCGATCTCGCGCCCGGTGAACGGCGGCTGCTGTTCGACCTGGCGGGCCTGACCGACACCGAGATGCCCGATATCGACGACCTGCGTGCCGACCTCGGCCGCGGCATCCCCCGCGCGCTCGAACTCTACGAGCCGCATCTGGCCGCCTATGTCGACACCCGGCTCAATATCCTCTTCTGCAATTCCAGCTTCGCACAGGGCTTTCCGGGGCTGCGCGAGGACGGGAACCTGCTGCGATGGATGCTGAGCAATCCGGCGGCCCGGACGGCGCTCGTCGAATGGGAGGACGAGGTGCGGATCTCGGTGCAGTGGCTGCACGGGTTCGCCGGACAGCACGCCGACGCCGGGTGGGCGGCGGATCTGCTGGCCGAACTGGGGCAGTACCCGCTGTTCCGGGAGCTGTGGGCGACGACCACCGCCCGATACGAACGGCAGCGGCCCATCGTCCGGCTGCGCGATAAGGCGGGACAGCCGATATCCATTGTCGGGCAATTGTTTCGGGTGCCGAGTACCACCTACCCCGACTGGATTCAGATCTTCATCGGCCTGCGGTACCCGGACGAGGACCCTCGACAACCGGACAGTGAGTCCGATCAGCGCGGCAGCGGGCTGTAGAACACCAAACCGTTGCCCTTGTTGTCGAACACGACAGCGCGGCGCTCGTGCGCGTCGTTGTACGGCCCCTTCACGATGCCGCCGCCGCTGGCCTCGACCGCCTTCGCGGCGGCATCGACATCGGCGGTCTTGATGCCGACGACGACCTGACCGTGAATCGGATGATCCACCTCGGTCGCCAGGGCGAGGGTGATCGGCCCGCCGTCGAGGGCCGCGAAATGCGTTCCATCCCGGAACTTCAACCCCATACCGAGCGTCTCGCTGTAGAACCGGATGGATTCGTCCAGGTCATCGGTGGACAGGATGATCATCTTCACTTCGTGGTCGCTCATGGCACCCATGGTGGTCGCCTCTGCTCGCGATGCACATCCGACACGCCCGCTCACCGGACAGCCCGCCGCTCGGGTGACACCGCTTCGGCGCGGATGACATCGGTTGGTCGTTCATTGGCCGCTGATTGGTGGGGCAGCCGAACCTCGACCCTGTACCGAACCATCGAGGGGAAGCGACATCATGCGAAACCGGATCCTGACCTTCACCCTGGCGACCGCGGCGATCGCGGCATCCACGGCCGTGATCGCGGGCGGCGCCCAAGCGCGGGTGCCGTGGTGCGACACCTCGCGCATGCAGCTCGAGGTGACCGCCGGCGACCAGCTGGGCTCCAACCTGCGCACCGCCAACATCACCCTGCGCAACATGTCGTGGGAAACCTGTGCGACACAGGGTTATCCGGGCGTCGACCTCAGTATCTGGGGCGGACCCGGCCACCACGCGGTGCGCAACGGCGCGGTCGGCCACCCCATCGAGCTCGCGCCGCGGCAGGCCGCGACCGCGGTTCTGACGTATCAGATCTTCACCGTCGCCACCGACAACTTCCCGGACGAGATCACCGTGACCCCGCCCGACAACACCGAGTCCCTGCGCGCGTACTGGGATTGGCGCAAGCTCGGCGCGGTCAGCTTCGACCAGTCGCAGCCGAGCATCGCGCCGCTGCGCGCCTGAGCGCACCACGGGCGGTCACAGCTCCAGGCCGAGGATGATCGCGATGTGGTGGGGGAAGGCCGTGCAGTGGACTCCGGAGGTCTGCATCTGGAATTCGCGGATGCGGCCGGTCTGCGGGTCGCGCAGGCGCTGAATCCGGGTGGAGGGCGGGAAGTCGACGCCGTCCTCCTCCCAGATCCGGCGGAAGTCGGGGAAGCGGCCCAGATCGTCCATGAGCGCGGCCAGCATCGGGTCGTCGCCCATCCGGCCGGCGGCGGTCCGCAGCCAGTCGACGTATTTGTGCGCCTCGGTCTCCCACTCGACCTGATGCTGTTTGGCCAGGTCGTTGCCGAACATCCAGCGAAACAGGTTGCCGTCCTGACGGGTTCCGGGCAGCGCGGCGTCCCAGGCGTCATTGGCCTCGAGGATGTTGCCGCAGTGGTCGACATAGGCGGCCAGGTGCGGGCGGAACAGGAACAGCGCGTGGCGTTGTTCGGTGGTGATGGCCGCCCGCAGGTTCCGGACGGTCGGTTCGCCGGGTAGGTCCAGCCCGGCCAGATCGAAGACGTGGCGGCGGTCGGTCATCGATACCGACCGGATTCGATCCAGGCAGCGCAGTAATGCCTCCACCACCGCCAGGGCCGGATTCTGCCGGTCGCCCTTCTCCAGATGGGTGATGTAGCTGGCGCTCACTCCGGCGGTGTAGGCCAGCTGCTCCCGGGAGACGCCGCGATCGTCGCGCAGCCGCCGCAGTGCGCGCCCGAACGTCGGCGCCTCGACAGTGGGCAAATCCCGTGCATGGTCCGGTCTTTCGGTCACCGTCATGCGCTCCCTCCCGGTTACCGGCCCGAATTGCCCGAAACAGCAACCGCTTAGCAATGCTGCCACAGCAGGCCGGTAACCCGGATAAGACGCACAGGCAATTATTCGGCTACAGCAGCCACCGCAACCGCCCGGGCGGGACGCGTGCCCCGGAAGGTGGTCGCCACCACGAAGGCCAGCGACGCGATGGCCGCGGCCGCCGCGAACGCGGTGGTCATACCACCGACCAGGGCGTGCTGCGGCGATCCGCCCGCACCGCGCGCCGCGGTGCCGAAGACGGTGACCAGGATCGCCAGGCCCAGGGCGGCGCCGGTCTGCTGCAGGGTCTGCATCGCACCGCCCGCCGCACCGGCTTCGTGCGGCTCGACATTCGACATGATGATCACGTTCAGCGGCGAAACCGTCAGGCCCAGGCCGAATCCCATCAGCACCATGGCGGCGAACAGCAGCGGGAAGTAGCCGCTGTCGGCGGTGAGCTGGGTCAGCAGGACCAGCCCGGACACCATGGCGGCCGCGCCGACCATGGTCACCGGCTTCGGGCCGAAGCGCGGCAGCAGCCGCGGGATCAGCCGGATCATGGTGAACATCAGCACGGCGGTCGGCAGGAACGCGAAACCGGTTGCCAGCGCGCTCAATCCGAGCACGTCCTGCAGGAACTGGGTGAGGAAGAAGAACATCGACATGCCCGCCATCGGGGCCAGGAACATATTGGTGTAGGCGGCGGCGCGATTGCGGTCGGCGAACAGGCGCAGCGGCAACAGCGGTTGCGCGGTGCGGGATTCGATGACCAGGAACGCCGCGATCAGGGCCACGCCCAGCGACAGCGAGATATCGGTGGTCGGGGTGCCCCAGCCGTCCGAGGCGGCGCTGATGAAGCCGTAGACCAGGGCGGCCACCCCGGAGGTCGCGGTGATCGCGCCGGGCAGGTCCAGGTGCGCGGGCTGCCGTTCGGCCCGGGGCAGATAGCGCAGCGCCAGTATCACGACCGCGAGGCCGAAGGGCACATTGATGAACAGGACGGAGCGCCAGCTCAGCCATTCGGTGAGCAGGCCACCGACGATGAGGCCGATGGCGAAACCGGCACTGGACATGCCGGAGAACAGCGCGAGCACCCGCATCCGGGCCTTGGGTTCGCTGAAGGTGGTGGTCAGCAGGGCGAGGGTGCTGGGCGCGGCCATGGCGCCGCCGATGCCCTGCACGATCCGCGCGGCGATCAGCCATCCGGCGGTGGGCGCGAGTCCACCCGCCAGCGAGGCCAGCGTGAACAGTGTTGCGCCGGTGAGGAACAGCGTGCGGCGGCCGAACAGGTCGCCGGCGCGGCCGCCGAGCAGCAGTAATCCGCCGAACACCAGGCTGTAGGAGTTCATGACCCAGGACAGTCCGGTGGCGCTGAAGTGCAGGTCGCTCTGGATGCGCGGCAGCGCCACGTTCATCACGGTGATGTCCAGGACGATCATCAATTGGCAGGTCAACAGGGTGGCCAGCACGATGCCCGAGCGGGCGCGGCCGAGCTTCGATTCGGGGCGGACGCCGACGGCGTCCGGGGAAAGAGTGGTCGACAAGGAATTCTCCATCGAAGGGGAGTAAATCGGAGGGATCCTCCGTTTCCGATGGAGTTACTATATGGAGGGTTCCTCCATTTGCGCAAGCCTATCCGGAGGGTCCATCCGTTTTCTAGTGGAGGGTCCGTGGCAGCACCGTCGACCGGGAAGCCGATGCGCGCAGACGCACGGCGCAACTACGAGCTGATCGTGGCGACCGCCCAGGCGGCCTTCGCCGAGCTCGGACCCGAGGCGCCCCTCGAGGAGATCGCGCGGCGGGCGGGCATCGGGATCGGCACCCTCTACCGGCACTTCCCCAATCGCGAGGCGCTGATCGAGGCCGTCTACCGCTCCAATATCGAGCAGCTGGCCCAACGCGCTCACGATCTGCTCGAAGAGCACACGCCTGCAACGGCTTTCGAATACTGGCTGCGCGAGCAGGTGGCCTGGGTGATGGCCAACCGCGTGCTGGCCACCACGTTGAAGGCCGGCATGGACAAGGACTCCCCCACCTTCCAGCTGTGCCGGGCGGCGATCACCGAGGCGGCCGACCTGCTGGTGCGGGCCGGGCAGGAGGCGGGCGCGCTGCGCGCCGACCTGGAACCGCGGGATCTGCTCCGCTTCGGGCACGGCATCGGCGTCGCCTGCGAAACCGTGCCCGACGCCGCCGAACGCATGCTGGCGGTCACCATCGACGGGCTGCGCGCCGGATCCGAAAAGCGCTGAGACACACGCCACACCGCATAACCGGGCGATCTCTCCGCCGCGACCGGGGTGCCCGTGCGCCGCGCGCCGCCCGGTAATGTGCCCGCCGGACATACGGCGTTGAATCAAAAGCGGGCATGGAACAAGGAGAACGTGATGGAACGGATCGGCGTGATCGGCGGCGGCACCATGGGTGCCGGCATCGCCGAGGTGGCGGCGCGCTCGGGTGGTTCGGTGCTGGTGCTGGAGCGGGATACCGCCGCGGCCGATGCCGCCGTGCAGCGCATCGAGAAGTCGCTCGCCCGCGCGGTGAAGTCCGGCCGGCTCGAGCAGGCCGCCGCGGATGAGGCCCGCGCCCGCATCACGCTCACCACGTCGATCGACGACTTCGCCGACCGCGAGCTGGTCATCGAGGCCGCGCCGGAGATCGAGTCGCTCAAGACCGAGTTCTTCGCCAAGCTGGACGCCATCGTCTCCCCCGACGCCATCCTGGCCACCAACACCTCCTCCATTCCGGTGATCCGGCTGGCCAACTCGACCGCCAATCCGGGCCGCGTGGTGGGCGTGCACTTCTTCAACCCGGTGCCGGTGCTGCCGCTGGTCGAGATCGTCGTCACGCTCAAGACCGACCGCGAGGTCGTCGACAAGGTGACCGCCTACGCCCGTGAGGTGCTGGGCAAGCGGACCATCGAGTCCAAGGATCAGGCCGGGTTCATCGTCAACGCGCTGCTGATCCCGTACCTGTGCAATGCGATCCGCATGTTCGAGACCGGGTTCGCCAGCGCCGAGGACATCGACGAGGGCATGGTCAGCGGCTGCGCGCACCCGATGGGTCCGCTGCGCCTGACCGACACCGTCGGGCTCGATGTGACCCTCGCGGTCGCCGAATCCCTCTACGCCGAATTCGGTGAGCCGCAGTACGCGCCGCCGGTGCTGCTGCGCCGCATGGTCGATGCCGGGTACCTCGGGCGCAAGACCGGGCGCGGGTTCTACACCTACTGATCCGATGCCACCCGTCGCGCCCTCGGGCGGAGGGCGCGACGGGTGGTGAACGGTCTTGAGCTACAGACGATTACGGCACCCTCTCGACATGTGAACCAAGGCAGTTTTGGTCAATTGTCCGAATTTGCTGCGGAAGAGCCGATCCCGCGATAGTTTGCCGCGCATGTCTCGGATTCATGCACTGGTGGCCGCCGCCGCGCTGGCCGCGCTCCCGTTGGCGTCGGCCGCTCCCGTCTCCGCCGCGCCCACGGTGAACAAGGTCGTGGTGATCGGCATCGACGGCACATTGTGGAGCGAGGTGCAGGCGGCGAACGCACCGAACCTGGGTCTGCTGGCCGCGCAGGGCACCCTCGCGCGCACCTCGATCGCCCCGCACACCACCATGTCGTGCGTGTCCTGGGCGACGGTGCTGACCGGCGTGTGGGATACCAAGCACGGCATCCGCGACAACGACTCCACTTGCGTCCCCGCGGCTTTCGCGCCCTACCCGACCGTGTTCACCCAGCTCGAGCGCGCCCGGCCGAGCCTGTCCACCGCCTCGCTGGGCACCTGGGACAAGATCGGCATGATCGCTCGGACCGGAAGCCCGGCCGCGGACAAGGTTTCCGTCACCCAGGTCGATCCGACCGGTGCGGGAGTCTGTGAGACGACCGCGGATTCGAATGCCGCGGCCCAGGTCGTCTCCGCGATCACCGACAGCGGCACCGATTTCACCTTCACCCACCTCGACCAGGTGGATATCGTCGGCCACACCCTGCGCGGCATCTGGCCCCAGGCCTACCGCGACGCCATCACCCGCGTCGACGCCCTCGTCGGCAAGATCACCAAGGCAGTCGACGACCGCGCCCACGCCCACCCCGACGAACGGTGGACCATCCTCGTCACCACCGACCACGGCCACAAGCCCGAAGGCGGCCACGGCGGCCAAACCGCCTACGAAACAGCAAGTTTCACCATCGCCCGAGGCCCCGACCTCACCCCCGGCGCCCTGAACAACGCCTACACCCTCGCCGACATCACCCCCACCATCCTCGACCTCCTGGGC
>NZ_BAAFGR010000198.1:0-12427 GCF_041154655.1 Nocardia sp. JMUB6875 | reverse complement strand
GGCCCCAACGGCCCCGTCACCAAGCAGGATGTCGAAACCGCGAGCAGCGCAACGGCTCCGGCCGCTGCCGCCGCCCCGGCCGCCCCGGCTCCCGCCGCCCCGGCCGCGGTCCCCGCCGGTGACTACGACGAGATCCCGCTGACCAACATCCAGCGCGTCTCGGCGACCCGCCTCACCGAGTCCAAGCAGCAGGCCCCGCACATCTATCTCACCAGTGCGATCGATGTGACCGAGCTGCTCGCCTTCCGCGCGCAGATCAACAAGACCCTGGACGAGACCGGTTCCGGCAAGGTCAGCGTGAACGACCTGCTGGTCAAGGCCGTCGCCACCGCGCTGCGCCTGGACCCGGCGGTCAATGTCTCCTTCGCGGGCGACAAGCTGCTGCGCCACAAGTCCATCAATATCGGCATCGCCGTGGCCACCGACGCGGGCCTGTTCGTCCCCGTCATCCACGACGCCGATCGCAAGAGCGTCTCCGCGATCGCCGCCGAGGGCAAGGAGAAGGCCGGCCGCGCCCGCGACCGGAAGCTCAAGGGCGAGGACATGTCCGGCGGCACCTTCACCATCTCCAACCTGGGCATGTTCGGCATCGAGCAGTTCACCGCGGTCATCAACCCGCCGGAGTCCGCGATCCTCGCGGTCGGCGCGGCCCAGGACGAGCTCAAGCTCGACGGCGAGAAGGTGGTGTCGCGCAAGATCCTTCGCGTCACCCTGTCGGCCGATCATCGCTCCATCGACGGCGCCGTCGCGGCCCGTTTCCTGCAGCAGCTCAAGGAGCTCATCGAGCACCCGCTGCGCATCGTGACCTAGTCACGATCCCAGACCGTTGCCCGATTTTTGATCCAGGTCGGGCGACGCAATCCCGCCACCCCGGCGCGCGGCATCCCATGCCAGTCGCGCGCCCGGCAGCCGAACTCACCCGGCGGCGGGTAGAAACGCCGGATGGCGTGGACCGGGTTACCCGGCCGGTCCACGTCGTCCGGCTTTTCGCGTTTCCGGGCCAGAAGCGGTGTTTCCACGGTGACGGTTGCCACACCGGCGACATGATGAGAAGATTCAGTAGTAACTCTCTCATCCTGTCGGAGTGTGGCGCTCCGGCCGGAGTGATCAAAGGAGATCACCATGACCGCCGCCGTCGCGCTCGATCAGGAATCCCGAAGCACGCGTCCCGAACGCCGACCGTTCGAACCGGGCAGCCGGATGTGGGACGACGTCGGACTGCTCACCTTCTCGCTGACCGCCGGGTCGGCGTTCCTGCTGCAGACCATGGAGCCGACGATCGCCGCGGTGGTCGACGAGCACTCCACCTTCCGCACCGACCCGATGGGTCGCGCGGTCCGCAGCATCGCCTCGGTGATGATGTGGGTCTACGGCGGCGACGAGGCTCTCGCCGAGGCGGATCGCCTGCGGAAGATGCACGCCACCTTGTACACCACCGACGCGCAGGGGCACAAGCACCGCGCGCTCGCTTCCGGTCCGTGGGCCTGGGTCCTGCACACCGGCGTCTTCGCCTTCACCGAAGGTAACAAGTACTTCTCGAACCAGAAGCTCACCGACGCCGACAAAGAGGCGTACTACCAGGAAACGGTGCAGCTCATGCGCAATTTCTCGGTCGCGCCCAAGGAAATTCCGGCGACCTACGCCGAATGGGAGCCCTGGTTCTTCGATCAGGTGGAGAACCACCTCGAGGTCACCAATGTCGCCTACGACTATCTGAAGGTCATTCGGAAGATCGCCCCGCCCAAGCAGATTCCCCGCCCGCTGCACCCGGCCTGGCGCGCCGTCACCACCCCCGTCGGCCGCCTCCAGTACTTCTTCACCGTCGGCACCACTCCGGATATCGTGCGCGACAAGCTCGGCCTGGAGTGGACCGCGAACGACGAACGCGCCCTGCGAGCCCTGGGCTGGCTGATCGGCCGCACCTTGCCCCACATCCCCGAACGCGTCCGCTACTTCCCCATCGCCTACGAGGCCCGCCGCCTCGAACGCGACCGCGCCCGCCTCCGCAAGCTGATCAACCTCCGCCCCATCTAGCAATCAAGATCAGGGAGCTCTCACTCTGGTGATCCGGACAAAATTCCGGCGTGAGAGCTCCTTGATCATGAACGGCGCACCTGGGGGCGGGTCGGGCACCCCGGTTCCTGGGGCTGGTTCGGGGCGGGAGGAACCACCAAGGTCAAATGGTGAGCATGCGAATGGTGTTGTGGCGCGCGGTGGTCGGCGCGCTGCTGGTGTTGGGGGTGGTGGCGGTGCCGGGGCAGGCACAGGCCGACGCCGGGTATCAGTGGCGGCAGGAGTACATCACTTCGGCGGATGGGACGCGGTTGCACGCGGATGTGCTGCGGCCGAGCGGGATCGCGGATGACGTGCGGACTCCGGTGATCATGACGGTCAGCCCGTATCGGGCGCATCTGATGCGGTTGACCGAGCCGCGGCCGCAGGGTGGTCCGTCCACCGACGATCTGCCGGTGTCGATGTTCCTGAAGGCCGGGTACACGTATGTGATCGTGGATCTGCGGGGCTTCGGCGGTTCCAATGGCTGCCCCGATTACGGCGGGCCGGGTGAGCGTTCGGATGTGAAGGCCGCGGTGGAATGGGCCGCGGGGCAGCCGTGGTCGACCGGGAAGGTCGGGATGACCGGGGTGTCCTACGAGGCTTGGACCGGGATCATGGGGCTCACCGAGAAGCCCGCCGGGTTGGCGGCGGTGGCGGCGTTCGAGCCGGTGGTCGACGCCAACTCCTATCTCTATATGCAGGGCATCGCGTGGCGGTTCTCGCTCAAGCCGATCACCGAAACCGGGGTCCGGCCCGGTGATCTCGCGGGATTCGAGCATCTGCTGGTCGCGACCACGCCGCCGTATCCGTCCGATTCGGCCGAGTACAAGGCAAATACGGCCGATATCGATCCGGCCTGCTACGCGCACTATCTCGCCGAGACCACCAACCATGACGCGAATTCCGCGTGGTGGCGGGACCGGGATCTGGTGGAGTCGCTGCGCGGCAATACGATTCCGCTGTTCCTGGGCCAGGGTTTCGTCGACTACAACACTCGTGCGGATCGGGTGTTCGAGGCGTGGAACGTGCTCGGCCCCGGTAATCACAAGGCGTGGTTCGGGCAGTGGGGGCATCGGGATTGCACCGAGAAATGCGGTGCGCCGCACTTCCCCTCGGAGCTGCTGGCGTTCTTCGACAAGAACGTCGCCGGTAAGGATGTCAACACGGGGCCGCGGGTGACCGTCCAGCAGTTCGACGGCCGCTGGCGTTCGGAGACCGCGTGGCCGCCCGCCGACAGCCGGGCGCTCGATATCGATCTGCGGACCGGACGCTACAACGATCGCGGCCTGATTCCGGGCGCGGATCGCGAGATCTGGACCGTCTCCCAGCCGCTCGAGCGGGATCAGCATCTGTCCGGCACGGCCACCGCCACGTTCGCGTTGGACGGCCCGGCCGCGGCCAGCGTCGCCGTCGAGGTCTACGACATCGCGCCGGACAATCGGGCCACGGTGATCACCCGGGGCATCGCGCCGGTGAGCCCGACGGCTCAGGTCCGGCTGCTCGGCCAGGACTGGCCCCTTGCGGCGGGTCACCGTATCGGTGTCCGTGTCGTCGACGTGGTCGACGACGTCTGGGCGCACGTGCCCGCCAACGCGCCCGTCACGGTGACCTCGGCTCGGCTGCATCTCCCGCTGCTCACGGCCGTCCGCAACCCCGACCTGCCCGGCGAGGCGAGCGAGGCGATCCCGAAGTGGCGAAACGAGAAGACGGTCTCCCTGTCCCCCGATGTGGTGAACAATGCCACTGTGACCGTGAACTTCCCTCCCAGGTCCGGTGGTTAGGCCGATGACCAGCACCGCACGCACCGATGCGCCCACTGTCGACGATGTCACCGCCGAGCGGCTGGCCGCGGCGTTGCGGTGCCGGACCGTCTCGCACGAGGATCGCGAACGCATCGAGCTCACGGAGTTCGATCGGCTGCTCGCCCACCTCGAGCAGTCGTTCCCGTTGGTGCACACGCACCTGGCGTGGGAGACGTTCGGGCACAGTCGCCTGTATCGGTGGGCGGGGACGGAGACGCCCGACATCGAATCCGGAGCGGTGGCCGCAATCCTGCTGGCGCATATGGATGTCGTACCGGTCGATGATCTCCAGGGCTGGACGCACCCTCCGTTCGACGGGGTCGTGGACAGCGAATTCATCTGGGGCCGTGGGGCTATCGACGACAAGAGCCGGGTGCTGGCGATTCTCGAGGCGGTCGAGCAGGCGCTGAGTGAAGGCGTACAGCCCAGGGAGACGGTGTATCTCGCGTTCGGGCACGACGAAGAGGTCTTCGGGTCCGAAGGCGCGGGACGGATGGCACAGCGCCTGCGCGACAGCGGAGTTCGCGCCCGGCTGCTGCTGGACGAGGGCGGCGTGATCACCACGGGAGTGGCCGACGGGATCGATGTGCCGGTGGCCACGATCATGGTGGGCGAGAAGGGATTCGCCACCGTCCGGCTGAGCGTGACCGATATCGGCGGGCACTCCTCCATGCCCGGCAAGCAGACGGCGGTGGGGCGGCTGGCGCGAGCGGTGGCGCGGATCCAGGACCACCCGTTCCCGCTGCGGCTGACCCCGGTCGCGGTCGACATGCTCACGCGGGTGCGGGAATTCATGGCGGAGCCGCGACGCACCATGCTCGGTCTACTGAAAGTGGCGGGCCCAGTCGCGGTGCGAATCCTGGCGGCCCGGCCGCAGACCGAGGCGATGGTGCGCACCACCACCGCACCGACGGTGATCAGCGGCGGCGTGAAGCCCAACGTCCTGCCGCAGCGGGCCGATGCGTTCGTGAATTTCCGTATCCTGCCGGGTGATTCGGTCTCCGGGGTGCTCGACCACTGCCGCAAGGTGGTCCGGGACCGCGGGGTCACTATCGAACTCGACGGCACCACCTCCGAGCCCTCCCCGAATCCGGCCGCGGGCCCGGACTTCGACCTGATCGCCGATATCGCCCGCGAGGTGGTGCCCGGCATCGCCGTCACAGTCGGCATCGTGCCCGGGGCCACGGATTCCCGCTATTACGACGACCTGGCCGCGACCCGCTGCAATTTCGCCCCGATCATCCTCACCGCCGCCGACCTGGAGCGCATCCACGGCACCGACGAGCGCATCTCGCGCGCCGACTACGCCCGCCTGATCCGCTTCAACCGCCTCCTCATCGACCGTCTCGCCCGCTCGGCCTGATCAGGCCCACCGCCCGAATCATGCGCTGCCCGAATCGTGCGCGTTGCCCGGATAGTGCGCGAGAATGGCTCCGCTGATGCGCGAGTGACGACCTCGAATCGAAGGGAGCGGCGATGACCCGCACGGAGACCGGTGAATTCCAAGGCGCGGGCGGCCGGGTGTTCTGGCAGGCGTGGCTGCCTGAGGGCGATCCGCGCGCCGTGGCGGTGATCGTGCACGGGTACGCCGAGCATTCGGGCCGGTACGCGCATGTCGCCGAGCGGCTCACCGAATCCGGCTTCGCGGTGTACGCCCTCGACCACACCGGCCACGGCAAGTCGGACGGCTCGCGCGCGAACATCGGCTCGCTCGACACCGCCGCCGACAATGTCCGCACCATGCTGACCACCGCAACCGGCCGCCACCCGAACCTGCCGAGCTTCCTCATCGGCCACAGCATGGGCGGCCTCACCACCGCCTACCTGGCCGCCCGCGACCAGCCGGAGGTGACCGGCATCGTGCTCTCGGGCCCGGCCATCGACATCGAGGGCGGCAATGCGCTGCAACGCCTGATTGCCCCGGTGGTGGCGAAGTACCTGCCGAATGTGCCCGTGATCAAGCTGGATTCGACGCTGGTCAGCCGCGATCCGGCCGTCGTCCGCGCCTACGACGAGGACCCCCTGGTCCACCACGGCGGCGTCCCCGCCCGCACCGCCGGCGAAATGCTCCGCGCCGCCGAATACGTCAAGACCCACATGGACCGCATCACCGCACCTCTCCTGGTCCAGCACGGCACCTCCGACGGCCTCGTCTCCCCCACCGGCAGCGACCTCCTCGAAAAGCACGCCGCCTCCCAGGACAAGACCGTCATCCGCTACGACGGCCTCTACCACGAGATCTACAACGAGCCCGAGCAGGACAAGGTCCTCTCCGACCTGGTGAACTGGCTGGAGGCTCACCTGCCGAAGTCGTAGCGGCCCTTACTTGTAGGTCGTCAGGCAGGCGGTGTCGCCGTCGAGGACGCCGGTGCGGAAGGCCTCCAGGCGGACGAAGCCGCTGGGGACGATATTGCCGTCGACGTCGGCGGCGGCCAGGCCGTCGGAGAGCAGGCCGGAGATGGCGGCGTCGAGATCTGTTGCGGAGAGGCGTAAGTCGCTGCCGGGTTGGCTGAGTTTGGTGCTGTAGGCGCCGGAGAGGCAGGCGGCGCGCAGGCCCGCGGTGTCGGCGCCGGTGAGGGTGAGCTTTCGATTCTGTTGCACGGCAAGCATGTAGCGGGAGACGAAGACGACGAAGGCGTTGTAGTCGCCGCCGACCATGGCCGAGAACAGCTCGCCCTGCTCGCCGGTGACGGCGCGTTTGGCCAGGGTGGGGACGTCGGTGCCGATCACATTGGTGGCGGGGCAGTACGAAACCGGTTGGGTGGCGGTGACTTTCGGGCAGGTGCGGGTGACGCCGCTGTAGTCGTAGGTCGGTGCGGGCTGGATCGGATAGTTCTTGGCCAGTGACGCCGCCACCAGGGCGAGGTCGGGTTGGTCTACGGGCAGCTGCTTTTCCTTGTCGCCCGGTTGGAAACTGGTGGGCAGGGTGCCGCGCCGCTTCTGCAGTTCGCTGCGGGTGATGCCCTTGCACGCGGTCACGCCGTCGGTGTAGCCGATCTGCACGGCGGTGACGCGTTCGAACGCGGTCCCATGCTCGTCCTGGCCGGCGCCGGGTTCGCGGTCGCGGAAGGAGATGACCGCGGCCAGCACGCCGTTCAAGCCGTCGGTGGTGTTGAGCGTGAAGTGGCGCGAATTCCCTTCCGCCACATTGCGCAAGAACACCCCGGCAAAGCAGTCGGCCTGCTGTTCACGCACCACGCTGGAGGTGAAGAAGCCGTTCAGCTTGGCCTGCGCCTGCACCGAGTGCCCGTACTCATGAGCCAGCACCATGACGACCGCCATCTGCCCGAACTTCTTCACCAACTCCGGCAGCAGGGTGCCGCGATCCCACCCGATGGTCTGATCGACGCCGCAGAAGGCGGCATTGACCTCCTGGAAGGTGCTGCTGCGGCAGAAGTCGACGGCCTTGGCGCGCGGGGCGGTGGAATCCCAGGAGATGAAGCGCATCACCGGCTTGAAGGCGCCGGGAAAGGTCTTGGCGTACTGCGTGTTCCAGTACTCGGCGACGTCGGAGATGGCATTGAGGGCCAGCTTGTCGATCGGCCCGCCGTCACCGTTCTCGGCGGTGAGGCTCGCATCCGGCACGCCGGAGCGGGGGCCGCTGGGCCCGGAGGCGGAGGTCTGCCCGGCCAGTTCCCACGGATTGGTGGTCACCGGCGCCGAAACGTTCTGCGCGCCCGGCCCTTTCGCCGTCGAACAGCCGGTGAGCCCCACCCCCACAAGTACCAGCACGACGGCCAACCACAGCCGCACCCGCGACGTCCTCATCTCGCCTCCCGCAGACGCTCGGGACCTGTACCGAGTATCCATCGGGATATCGGGTGAAGTGCCCGGTCTCGCAACGACAGTGGGCGGGAAATGCCCGGGTCACGGCGTGCCATCCACGACACGCAGCCGGGAAATCAACTGGGAGGGTCGCCGCATCCGTGGCACAGTCGAGGATCATGAGCGACTACCGCCGCCTCAACCGCGCCAACTGGGACGATCGCGCACCCCTGCACGCCGGTTCGGGCGACTACGGCCTGGACAACTTCCGGACCGACCCGTCCTACCTGAGCCACGTGGTGCGCTTCGACGTGCCCCGGCTCGGCGACATCCGCGGCCTCGACGGCGTCCACCTGCAATGCCACATCGGCACCGACACCCTCTCCCTGGCCCGCCTCGGCGCGACCATGACCGGCCTGGACTTCTCCCCCGCCTCGCTGGCCGAGGCACGCAAACTGGCCGAATCCAGTTCCACGCCGATCGATTTCGTGGAAGCCGACCTCTATGACGCCGTCTCCGCGCTGGGCCCGGCCCGCTTCGATCTGGTCTACACCGGCATAGGCGCGCTCTGCTGGCTCCCGGACATCCGGCGCTGGGCCGACACGGTGGCCGCTCTGCTGCGTCCCGGCGGGCGCTTGTTCATCCGCGAGGGCCACCCGGTGCTCTGGTCGATCGACGAGAATCGCACCGACGCGCTCACCATCGGCTACCCGTACTTCGAGACCGCCGAGCCGACGGTCTTCACCGACGAATCCACCTATGTGGAAACCGATTCCGCCATCGAGCACGCCACCACGAACGAGTGGAACCACGGGCTCGGTCAGATCGTCGAGGCGCTCCTGCAATCCGACCTCACCCTCACCCAGCTCGTCGAGCACGACAGCGTGCCTTGGGAAGCCCTGCCCGGCCAGATGGTGTGCGGCGACGACCACGAATGGCGGCTCATCGAACACCGCGAACGCTTGCCTCTCACCTACACCCTCCAGGCGCGGAAGCTTTGAGCGCGAATAACTCCGTGCGTACCCGATTCGGCTCCGGATACGATCCGAGAACACCATGGAGTAGATCAGCGGTCAGATCACCCGGCTCTTAACCGGGAGGGCGCGGGTTCGAATCCCGCCTCCATGTCAATCCTGGTCTAGCTCAGCGGTAGAGCACCCGGCTTCGGACCGGGAGGGCGCGAGTTCGATTCTCGCGACCAGGTCTTGTCATCACCCCAGCAGGAGTTCCATTGTCCGATCAGGTCTTTGCTTCCGGTCCGCAGCGGTACGCGACGGGTCAGCTGTCCCGCGCGCTGACCGCCATCGCGCGGGCCGGAACCAACCGGGCCGATCGAGAGCGTGCCGAGGCGAAGGCGCAACGCTGGCGCGAGGTGATCGATGGTCTGACCACCGGACGGGTCGAAGTCGGCAGCCGCACGCCCGTCGCCGACCTGCCCGCCTGGGTGACCCTCGAGGTGACGCACGGCGGATTCACCACCGGCCGCGGACTGGCCGAAACCCCGCTGACCAAGGACGAGAGTGAACGGCTGGCGGAACTGCCACGCGATGTCCCCGGCGACACGCCCCGCGAACGACTCAACCTCTGGTACCTCGGCGACGCCGGGCAAGCCGAACTCCTGGCCGCCCTGCGCACCGGCCACTACCGGATCCAGATCCCCGAGCACGGCGCACTGATGGCCGTCGCCCTATTGCTGGACAAGGGTTTTCCGGAGCAAGCCCTCAACCTGGTCGCCGAACTGCGCCCCTACATGTCCCGTCTCCGCTTCACCCCCGCCTTCGATCCGATCGCCCGCCCGTCCGGTGCGCTGGTCCGGGTGGCATCGATCGGCGACACCACCGACGCCCTGCGTGCCGTTCGAACCCCCGACCAGCTGGCCCTCATGCACGCCACGATCGACGTATGGACCCCGCTCTACGACCGCCTGGTCGCCCTCTGGTGCGACACCGTCGACGGCGACCTCCCACGCCTCGACGCCACCGGCACGGTAACCGGCGGCTACCCGAACACCATCCACCCACCGCACTGGACCGCCGAACGAGCCCGCTGGCTAAGCGATTTCGGCGCCGCCCGCCTCACCCACGAATTCCGCGGCCGCCACGCCCACCCCAAAAGCAACTTCGCCCGCCTCCACGACGCCCTGCTGAGCGCGGAACCCGACCCCTCCCCGCAACAGCAGCCCGACTTCACCTCGGAGCATTCCGGTCTGTACCCGGGGCAGTCGGGCGAAAGCTCGCGACCCTCCGGTGTGAGCCCACGGCAATCCGATCTCGCCGCGCGGCAATCCGGCGTGAACCCGCGACACCCCGGCATCGGCACACGGCAGTCCGGAGCGGACCCGAGAAGGTCCGGCCTGACCCCGCGGCAGGTCGGCTGGGTCCGTCGTGCGCTCGCGAATACTGTCACCCGTCACGGTGAACCCGGTTGCGCCACAAGGGAATCCGCGCGCGCCGAGCAGGCCGGAGCGATCTCGGCCCCGCTCTACAAGGATCTCGCGGCCGTGCTCGCCGCGCGCCTGGACCGTTTCCCGGCCGACGGCGGTCTGCCGTCCCTCGACCCGGTCACCACCCCGGTCGAGCCGGACGACAAGGTCGACATCGCCGATGGCACCCCGATCCCGCGGCACTTGCAGGACAAGGCGATCCGGGCGCTCGAGGCACCGGCCGACGAGTTGGTTCGGCGTGGCGTCATCGGGTCCGGCGAGGTGCTGGCCGCGGTGCTCCCGCAGCTCACGTCTCGCCTGCTGGCCGCTGAAATCACCGACCCCGTCGCCGCGAGCCTGTACGAGCAGCTGTACACGGCCTTCCGGCGTCGCCGCAGCCTGTTGCTGATCAACCTGCAACATCAGGTGCGATTCGACGAATTGCCCTGGGTGACAGCCCTGCATGTGCTGCGCGAGTCGCCCGCGCCGAAGCGCCCGACCCGGAAGGGCGGCACCGCCGCACCCAGCCCCACCACCGCGGCGGCCGCACATCGACTGCTCCGGCAGACCGCCCTGCTGGCCATCGAGTCGTTCCCGCGGGCGGTGATCCCGAACCCGCTGGTGCGTGAGTTCCACACCCTCGCAGGGCAAGCCGATCTTCGGCTGCCGTTGGTGGAGGAGGTGGCGGCCGACATCTTCATGGGTACGTTCACCGAAAAGTGGCGCGCCGCTGCGATCATCGCGAGCGGGACGCTGGACGGCACCCTGTACCAGCGGTACTACGACCTGCCCTCGGTTTCGGAGTGGAATGCCGGTGCCCGCAGTGGAATTCACTGGGGCAAGGCCACCGCCACCGATTTCACCGAACTCTGCGCCCGCCGCGCCGAGGAGGCGGGCACCGGTAACAACTACGTCGCCCGCAACGGCGCACTGCTCGAGCAGAGCCAGATTCTGACTACCCACAACCTGGCCGTTCTCGTGAATGCTCTCGACCTCGAGACCCAATTGCGGGAAACCGCACCGGAACTCGCGCGCCGCACCTTCGCCTGGATCATCCGCTGCCTGAGCCAGCCCGCCGACTGGCACACCCTCCTCATCCAGGTGAAGAACTCCGCCTATGCCTGGCGTCAGGCTGTCTTCCTGCTCAGCTTCTGCGATCTCGCGGTGCAACGCGACCAGATCGATTGGCTGACCGAACAGCGCATCCCGGGCCTTGCCCCGGCCGTCGACGGCCTGGCCCACATCGTGTCGGGCGGCCGCTTCGCCCCGGGCGGCGTCGTACCGAACGGCTCCGGCCGCCGCTTCCTCGGCTGGACGGTCGGCCGCCATTGGTACTTCGGCTGACGCCTACGGAAGTCCATA
This sequence comes from Nocardia sp. JMUB6875, assembly GCF_041154655.1. NCBI lineage: Bacteria > Bacillati > Actinomycetota > Actinomycetes > Mycobacteriales > Nocardiaceae > Nocardia > Nocardia sp. JMUB6875. Next base: position 1,021 of record NZ_BAAFGR010000198.1, on the reverse strand, counting down.
CCTTCGCCACAACCGAATCACTGCCGACGCGAGGCGGCGCGGAACCCGCACCCTCTCGACCGCGTCCAAGTGTGCAGTGACCAGGTGACGGGAGGACACCAATGGATCCGGAAGCCTTGCGGCGCAGGGCCAGAATGAGCCAATCGGGCGCCGAGCACGAGCAGACGCGCATCGCCGAACGCGGCACCGACCCGGATTACGTTCAGCACCTGGAGGATTTCGACCGACTCTCGCACGAACAGATCCACCACCGCGTCCAAGCGATGAACCCCGGCGAGATACACACCGCCGCCCAATTGTGGGTATCCATCGCCGACAGCATGTTCGGCGCACTGAGCGCCCTCCATGTCACCGTCCAATCCGCCCTCTCCGACGGTATGTCAGGCCATATCGCCGACGCCGCCGCGGTGGCTGCCCGCCAATTCGTCCAGGACGCCACCGACATCGCCGAGATCGCGAACAGCACCGGCCACCGCCTGACCGCGGCGGCCTACGGCGCGGAAGCGGTCCGAAAAACCGTGCCCCCACCCATGACTCACGGCTCTCCCAATGCCCGAGAAGAACAACGCCAGATAGCCCTCGCAGCCCTGGACGCGAACTACACCCCGATCTACCCACCCGCCGGCGCAGGCGTCCCCGCCTTCTTCACGGTCATGACGCCTGGCGATGGCGGCGCACAGCGCGAAAGCCTCAGCGGTGCAGACGGTCCCGAACCTCGCACGGACATTCCGACCACGGCGCCGCGCACCGCCGCACCGGACACCAACGCCCCTGGCATCCCCGCAGATCTCCGTACACCGCGAACGACAGCCCTCGACACCACTCCGGCCGCGACCGATTCACCGACCGCCCAGAACAATCCGGGGCGCGGCACCACCACCGAGGCGTTCGACCCCACCAACCGATTCGCCGACACTCGAACCACCGACCGCCAGTATCCGGCCCCGTCAGACATCCAAACCAAGCCCACCGGCACAACCCCACCCGGCGGTCTTTCCTCTCCCAGCGGCCGCCCGACCAC